>CAXSEW010000489.1:0-3691 GCA_964236185.1 uncultured Nakamurella sp.
GTGGAGGACGACACCGTGGACGATGACACCGGGGAGGACGACGACGTGGACGACGACGTGGGCGACGACGTGGACGACGACGGCCGTGTGGAGGAAGGGGTGCTGACCGCCGAGGAGGAGCTGGTCGTCACCGGCGCGGCATAGACGAGCGGCACCGACAGGTTCTCGGCGGTGTCCTTGCCCTTGTCGGGGGCGGTGTAGACCGCGCACGGCACCTTCGCGCAGGCCAAGGCATCGGAGGCCGAGTCGGACGCCGGCAGTGCCAACTCGGTCGAGAAACTTCCCCCCGCACTCCAGGCCAGCACCTGATCACCACCGGCTGACCCGGGCTTGTTCGAGATGTGCGCCCATGACTTGGTCGTGTTGCCATCCGGAACGGCGCCACCGACGCAGTCCTTCAGACTGGCCGGCGCCTTGCCGTCGGCATGGCAGATGGCGACATAGATGCCGATGTCGGTGTCGAAACCGCTACCGGTGACCGTCAGTGTGGCGCCGGCCGCGGTCAGGGCGCCGGCCGGATCGACGGTCAGTGTGAGCTTGCCGGCGGTGGTGGTGACCGGGGCCGCAGCTCGGGAGACGATCGCCGGGGCAGAAGCTGCCGACGCGCCGGACTGCATCGAGATCAACAGGGTGGCCGCGCCGACCGCGACCGCCGCGAGGGCGGCCGCGGTGCGGCGGCGGAACTGGGCGGAGATCGAGGCAACGGTCACGCCGCTCATGATGTCGCACCGGCCGGCCGGATCTGTGTGAGATCCATTCGTCGGCGATCCGCGCCCGTCCTGGACGGGCGCCACTCACACGAGTGGGCAGTCACCCGTCACCGGCGACCGTTCAGCGCACACTCGCCGGGCACCGCGGTCAGTCCGCTCGATCAAGCGGGTCAGTCACCGCGTGTGGGCAGCCACCGGTCACCGGCGACGGTCCACTGCCCACTCGCGTCGGAATCCGGCCCGCAGGCCGTCAAGCCAGTTCCGGGAACTCCAGCAGCTCGGTCACCAGGGCGGCAATCGGTGACCGTTCGGACCTGGTGAGGGTGACGTGGGCGAACAGCGGGTGACCCTTGAGCGCCTCGATCACCGCCGCGATGCCGTCGTGCCGGCCGACGAGCAGGTTGTCCCGCTGCGCGACGTCGTGGGTCAGTACCACCCGCGAGTTGGTGCCCAACCGGGACAGCACGGTCAACAACACGTTGCGCTCCAACGACTGTGCCTCGTCGACGATGACGAACGAGTCATGCAGCGAGCGTCCGCGGATGTGCGTCAGCGGCAACACCTCGAGCATGCCGCGGGCGATCACCTCCTCGACCACGGCCGGCGAGGCGATGGCGGACAGCGTGTCGAACACGGCCTGGGCCCACGGCTGCATCTTGTCGTTCTCGCTGCCCGGGAGATAACCCAGCTCCTGCCCGCCGACGGCGTACAGCGGCCGGAAGACGACCACCTTGCGGTGCGCACGCCGCTCCATCACCAGATCGAGTCCGGCACACAGCGCGAGCGCCGACTTCCCGGTGCCGGCCCGACCGCCGAGGGAGACGATGCCCACCTCGTCGTCCATCAGCAGATCCAGCGCGATCCGCTGTTCCGCCGACCGGCCTCGCAGCCCGAACGCTTCCTTCTCGCCGCGGACCAGTCGGATCTGCTTGCCCGGCGTCACCCGGCCCAGTGCCGACCCGCGCGGGGTGCTGAGCTTCACGCCGGTGTGGCAGGGCAATTCGCGGGCCGCGTCGGCGTCGATGAGACCGGTGGAGAACAACGTGTCGACCTGCTCGCTGGCCACCTCGAGCTCGGCCATCCCGGTCCAACCGGAGGAGACGACGTCCTGCGCGCGGTACTCGTCGGCCATCAACCCGACCGCTGAGGCCTTCACCCGCAGCGGCATGTCCTTCGACACCAGCGTCACCGCGCGACCCTCGGCGGCCAGGTTCAGCGCGCAGGCCAGGATGCGGGAGTCATTGCTGTCGTTGCGGAATCCGGCGGGCAGCAGCGACGGGTCGGTGTGGTTGAGTTCGACGTGGAAGGTGCCCTGGCGCTGTGCTTCGTCGTGCAGGCCGGTCCCGGCGATGGGGATCGGCGCATCCAACCGGCCGTGCTCGATCCGCAGATCGTCGAGGATGCGCAGCGCCTGCCTGGCGAAATACCCCAATTCCGGGTGGTGACGCTTGGCTTCCAATTCCCCGATGACGACCAGCGGCAGCACGACCTCGTGCTCGGCGAATTTCGTCAACGCCCACGGGTCCGACAGCAGGACCGAGGTGTCGATGACGTACGTCCGGCGGGCCGGATCGCCGGTCAGCGTGGAGACGGGCGTCGGGGTGGAGGCGGAACGGCGTGGGACCACGAACAGCTCCTTGGCGGCACGGGCACGCATGCCTGGCAGAGTGGGCCGGCGGTCCCTTCGCGGGGCCGGCGCTGCGCCGATCCCGCCCGAGGGCCCGGTACCGGCCCCCTTGTCGCCTCGTGCTGGGCTGTGCCGGCACTGTTCAATCGGGGCCTCCCGTGTGTCCCGCAGTACTGCGGTCCACGTTCAGGACGCTACCTGCGCGGCCGGGGCGAACCCGGCAGAAACACGAACAGCAGGGTGAACATTGCGTTTCAGCTGGGCTTCCCGCCGACTCCGAACTACCGTCCGACAGCCGGTCTGGCGCCGGACCGCCCGGCCCGCCCGGCCCGACGAATCGGCCGTCCACGCGACTACTGCTGACCGGCGCCGGTCCAGGTGCCGGCGGTCCCGGCCGGCTGTGCCACCCCGGACACGGCGTTCGCCGGGACCATTCCCACAGACAGATCGATCGGCCCGGTGGTCACCCCGACGATCGGGTCGGCGCCCCGTCCGGATACGGCGCCGGTACCCACCGGGCGGGGCAGCACCACCGTCATGGTCAGGCCACCACCCGGGGCATGGGCGGCGAGGATCCGGCCGCCGTGCGACCGGACGATGGCCGCGACGATGGACAGGCCCAGCCCGCTGCCGCCGTTCTCCCGCGACCTGGACTCGTCCTCCCGGAAGAACCGGTCGAACAACCGCGGCAACGCCTCCGGGGTCACGCCCGGCCCGTCGTCGGTCACCGTCACGGCGATCTCGTCCTGGCCGGACAGCACGGACACCGTCGCCGTGGTGCCGGGCGGCGTGTGGGTCCGGATGTTGGACAACAGGTTGGCGAACAGCTGATGCAGGCGGAGCCGGTCACCCATCACGTACGCCGGAGCGGAGGCGCCGGCCAGCCGCCAGGTGCGGGTCGCATCGATGACGGCGGCGTCGTCGATCACGCCGACCAGCAGTTGCGACAGGTCCACCCGTTCGTGATCGTGCAACCGCTGCGCGTCGGCCCGGATCAGCGTCAGCAGATCCTCGACCAGACCGCCCATCCGCCGTGCCTCGAACCCCATCCGCTCCATCGCCCGGGCCACCGCTGCCTCCTCGGGCAGCATGCCGGCCTTGTACAGCTCGGAATAGCCGCGGACAGCTGCCACCGGCGTGCGCAGTTCGTGCGAGGCGTCCGCAACGAACTGCCGGAGCCGCGCCTCGTTGCGCTGCTGCTCCTCCAGCAGCCCACCGATGCCGTCGAGCATGCCGTTGAACGCGGTGCCGAGCCGGCCCACCTCGGTCGACGGGTCCCCCGGCGCCACCCGGCGGGCAACGTCGCCGAGGGCGATCTCGTCCGCGGCCGTGGCCATCGCCTCCAATGGCCGCA
>CAXSEW010000490.1:0-3678 GCA_964236185.1 uncultured Nakamurella sp.
GGAGGTCTACGCAATGCTCGGCATCGGCGTGCCCAGTCGCCCCCGGGAGGCCGACGGTCTGTTCCGCGAGCGGGCCGGCGTCATCTCCGGAAGCGCGGTCGACCGCATCGACATCGCCCTGGATGCCGATGCAGATGCCTTGGCCACGTTCGTCCGGGGCGAGTTGTCTGCTGTCCTCGAGTTGATGGATTCGGTGGTCACCACCGCGGATCTGCTGGATCTGGTGATCGAGCGCAACGGCGCCGCCCGGAGCGACGAGATCGCCGGTTATCTCGCGCGGGTGGGCGACACCCGCCGACTGCTGCAGTACCTGAGGAACCTGAATGCTCGACTGGACGGCCAGGCCAACTGGCCGGTCATCGCGACACGGCTGCGGATGGCCATGGGCGCCCACGCGCCGGCCGCAGCACTGGCGCTGCTGCCGACCGAGGTGGTGGCCTGGGCAGCGCCGCCCCGCTGGCTGGACGCGGGCGGCTGAGCGACGGGATGAACGCAGAAGACCCACGCCCTGGATCGGGCGTGGGTCCGGTGTTGCTCTGGTAGCCCCGAAGGGATTCGAACCCTCGCTACCGCCGTGAGAGGGCGGCGTCCTAGGCCGCTAGACGACGGGGCCCTAGGTGATCCTGCACCGGCGCGAGGTCGGTGGTCGAATCGTTGGAAATGCTACCTGACGCGGGCCGGAACGACCGCGCACAACTGTCAGGTGGTTCATCGGAACGTCGACCCTTTGCAGGGCGCCGCACCGACCGCTGGGGTACTAGGACTCGAACCTAGAATGAGGGAATCAGAATCCCTAGTGTTGCCAATTACACCATACCCCAAAGACGTTGCACAGCAAGAGTTCTCGAGCTGTACGACAGGCGCGGTCACTGCACCAGCCGACCAAGGCGCCGAGAGAGAATCTTACAGGCCGACGGCGCGCTGACCAATTCCGCGCTCTCCACCTGGCGGACGGCCTCCCGCAAGGCCGGTCACCAGGTCGGTGTCCAACGTGTGCAGGTCGGCGACTTCGGCCAACCCTGGCGCACCTGGCTGGGCCCAGCCGCGCTGTTCAGCGGCATCAGCCGGTCGCGGCCGGCCCAGCCGGTTCACCCACACCGCACCCAGGCCCGCCGACAGCGCACCGACGATGTCGGTCGCCCACCGGTCGCCGACGTATACGACGTGCTCGGGAGCCAAGCCGAGGCTGTCGGCTCCCGCGCGGAAGATCTCGGGTGCGGGTTTCGCCACTCCGAGATCGCCGGAGAACACCGCGCCGGGGACGAGCTCGGCCAAGCCGGCCGCGATCAGCTTGCGCCGCTGATATGGACCGTCGCTGTTGGACACGACACCGAACGGCACACCTGCGGCGCGCAGCCGGGCCAGTGCCGGGACCACGTCGTCATAGGGTCGCCAGTGGCCGAAGATCGATTCGTTACGGACCCGCTCGAGGGCCGCCGGGTCGAGCCCCTGCTCCCCGGCCGGATCGAGCACCGCCACGACAGCGGCCATCCGCTCCACCAGCATCTGGTCGAAGTCGACCAGACCGGCCAGGAATCGCCCGTACTCCCGTTCGCTGACCTCCGCCCAGGCATCGAGCATGCGCTGGCCGCTCTCAGCGGCAGGGTCGACGCGGGCTGCGACGTCCAGCAGCGCATCCCGCGCTGCGCCGGCAAAGTCGATCAGCGTGTCATCGACGTCGAACAGCACGCCGACCGGGTTGACGGTCAGCGCTGCGCCAGATGTTGCGCAGCCCGCAGCCGCAGCAGGGTGCGATCCCGGCCGAGGAGCTCCAACGACTCGTAGAGCGGCGGCGAAATGGTCCGCCCGGTGGCGCCCACCCGGACGGGCGCGAAGGCCACCTTCGGCTTGAGGCCCAGACCATCGAGCAGCGCCGTCCGCAGGGCCGGCTCGATGTCGCCGGCGGCGAACCGGTCCAGCGCCTCGAGCGCGGAGATGGCCGCCCCCAGCACCGGTCCGGCTTCGGGCGTGAGCACCTTGACGGCCGCCGTCGGGTCGACGTCGAACCGTGCCTCGTCGACCAGCAGGAAGTCGATCATCTCAGCCGCGTCCTCGAGCAGGATGCACCGCTCCTGCACCAGCGGCGCCGCCTGGCCGATGATGGCGTGCTGCGCGGCGCTCAGGGTCGGCACCCGGCCCGAGGACACAACGAACGCGGACAGCCGGGCCGCGAAGTCGGCCGGCGCGAGCAGCCGCAGGTGGCTGGAGTTGATCGCTTCGGCTTTCTTGCGGTCGAACCGCGCCGGATTGCCGGAGATCCGGTTGCCGTCGAACGCGGCGACCAGCTCCTGCGGGCTGAAGATGTCGCGGTCCTCGGCGATGGACCAACCCAGCAGCGCGAGGTAGTTGACCATGCCCTCGGCGATGAATCCGTCATCGCGGTACTGGAACAGGTTCGACGTCGGATCGCGCTTGGACGGCTTGCGGTTGCCCTCCCCCGTCACCAACGGCACGTGGCAGAATTCGGGGGTGTACTGCGCCACGCCGATGTCGGTGAGAGCCGCGTACAGCGCGATCTGCCGCGGGGTGGACGGCAGGATGTCTTCGCCGCGCAGCACGTGGGTGATGCCCATCAGCGCGTCGTCCACCGGGTTGACCAGCGTATACAGCGGGTCCCCTGTACCGCGCACCAGCACCGGGTCCGGGATGGAGCCGGCGGGGAAGGTGACCCGGCCGCGGACCATGTCGTCGAACGAGATGTCCGCGTCGGGCATCTGGAGCCGGAGCACCGGGAGGCGGCCGGCGGCGGTGGCAGCCGCGATCACCGCCTCGTCGGGGGTCCGGTCGTGGTTGTCGTACCCGAGCTTGGGGTCGCGTCCGGCCGCCAGGTGCCGCGCCGTGACGTCGTCCACCGTGGAGTGGCTCTGGTAGAGGTGACCGGCCGCGAGCAGCCGGGCGGCGACATCGGTGTAGATCTCCCGTCGCTGACTCTGCCGGTAGGGGCCGTGGGGGCCGCCGACCAGCGGGCCCTCGTCCCAGTCGATGCCCATCCAGGTGAGCGCGTCGATCAACGCCTGGTAGGACTCCTCGGAGTCACGGGCCGCATCGGTGTCCTCGATGCGGAACACCAGCACGCCGCCGTGGTGCCGGGCGAAGGCCCAGTTGAACAGTGCCGTCCGCGCCAGACCGACGTGCGGCGTTCCGGTCGGTGACGGGCAGAAGCGGGCTCGGACAGGGCGCGAAGGCGTACTCATCAGGTCAGTCATGGCCGTTCCAGCCTAAGGCGTGCGCCGGACGTCGCCGTCGACGCGCGGTGCCCCGCGCCCATCAACTAGCCCGGCGCTCATCAACTTGCCGCAAATGGGACGGGTGGGACAGGAGTCGTCGAGTTGATGAGCGCGCCGCTGGTTGATGAGCGCGGGGACCAGGCAGATGAGCGCGGCGGTCCCAGCTCAGACCGGCGCACCGTGATGAGCGCGGCGCGGCAGACCCAGACGGGTCAGCGGGCCTGGACCGGATTGCGCAGGGTGCCGATGCCCTCGACGGTGACGGCGACGTTTTGTCCGGCGACCATCGGCCCGACGCCGGCCGGGGTGCCGGTGAGGATGATGTCCCCGGGCAGCAGCGTCATCACCGCGGAGATGAACTCGATCTGGGCGGCGACGCTGTGGATCATGTCCGAGGTGTGGCCGTCCTGCTGCACCTCGTCGTCGAGCTCGGTGCGGACCGAGAGGTCGT
>CAXSEW010000491.1:0-3678 GCA_964236185.1 uncultured Nakamurella sp.
CAGGCTGTCGCCGTAGAACAGCGCCGCACCGATCACGCCAAGAATCATGGCGACCGCGACCCGGCGGCTCCGGGTGCCGAGCTTCTGCCGGATCAGCGCGGCGAGGGCCATGATGCCGCCTTCACCGTCGTTGTCGGCGCGCAGGATGAACACCACGTACTTGACCGACACGATGAGCGTCAGCGACCAGAACACCAGTGAGATGACGCCGTAGACGTCGTCAGGTGTCGGCTTCACCGCGCCGTTGTCGATCGCGAAAACCGTCTGCATGGCATACAGCGGACTGGTCCCGATGTCGCCGAACACCACGCCGATGGCGCCCAGCGCCAGCCCGACGAGGCTGCCGTGATGCACCGCCGGATGGGCGGGATTGCCGCGGTCCACCCGCGGGACATCAGCGGCGGCGGGGGTGGCTCCGGCCGGTGCCGAGTGGGCCGAATCGGATTGCGGCAGGGAGTTCTCAGGGCCGGTCATATCAGGAAGTGTGCACGACGCGACCTGTCACCGCGGCAGGTGACCGGCGCGTTCGGCCGTCGGTCCGGGTAACATTCTCCCGCCCTCGGGCACGGATGCTTGACCGAGAGGTTTCGCGGTCAGCCGCGCCGGGTACTCCTCCGCACCCGACGAAAGGCGTAACTGATGAGTGAGCAGGCCGGCACGGCGATCTCGGACGAATCCAGCGGAGACCACCAGGACAGTCCACTGACCCGGGCGGCTGCGGCCGGACCCCTGCCGGGCGCCGACCCGCGGAACGATTCCGCGGCAGCAAACACCGAGCCGGCAGCGGCGCACGACTCGCCCGCAGGCGTCGAGGAAGGACACGCGGCCGACCCGGACGCGGACGGCGACGGATTGGCCGGACCGGATCGGCTCACCAGCATCTACGGCCCACCGCCGGGAGACCAGCAGGGATCTGCCGGGTAGATGCCGGCTTGCAGCGCTGAGAGTGACGCCTCTCTGACTCTGCTCGGTGCAGTGTGGACTCTGTTCCTTGCAACATTGATTCTGGTCGATGAAGCCGCTAGCGGGGCCAGACCCCCGAACCCGACGCCGTCGCCCACCGTCGCCGATGGCCGCTCCGATCAGTCCGGCAGCTGGTCTGCGATGCCGATCCGGTTGCGTCCGCCGGTCTTCGCCTCGTACATGGCGGCGTCGGCCATCCGCACCAGGGTCTGAGCGGAGACTCCGGCGGCCGAGGAGGCGATCCCGATGCTGGCGGTGAGGGAATGGGCGCCCGCTGTGTGCACGTACGGCAGGGCGAGCTGCTGCAGCAGCCGGCGTGCCACCACGCCGACGCCGTCGGATCCGTCCAGCTCGGGACAGACGACGACGAATTCGTCACCGCCCATCCGGGCCACCGTGTCGCCGGGGCGCACATTGATGACCAGTCGGTTCGCTACCTCCTGGAGGATCTCGTCGCCGACCGGGTGACCGTCCTGATCGTTGACCGCCTTGAAACCGTCGAGGTCGACGTACAGGACGCCGGCGGGCCGGCCGGACCGCTGGCTCCCGTCCAGCGCGTGTTGCAGCCGGTCCATCAGCAGTCGGCGATTCGGCAAGCCGGTCAGCGCATCATGCAGCGCCAGGTGGCTCAGCCGGTCCTCCGCCGACTTGCGTGCGGTGATGTCCTCGACCATGACCACCACACTGTTCGGCCGCTCCTGCCGGGTGGCGCTGACGTTGAGCTGCACCCAGATGTCGTGTCCGTCGGCATGGATCCACCGGCGTTCCACTTCCGCGGCGTCGGCTCCCCCCGCGGTGAAGTATTGCTCCATGCGTTGATGTGCAGCGGTTGCGCTGGCCGGATGGGTCAGGTCGAACAGGGACATGGTCAACAGTTGTCGCTCGGAGTACCCGGTGATCCGCGACATCGCCGGATTCGCCCGCACTATCCGGGCGGACCGGTAGGTGATCTCGACCAGCACGATGCCGTTCGCCGCGTTGTCGAAGATGTCCTTGAACAGCGCCTCGCTGGCTTGCAGCGCGCGCTCGGCGACGGCGCGGGCGGTCAGATCGGTCGACACCTTGATGAAGCCGGTGATCTGCCCGTCCTCGTCATACATGGCGGTCGCCGTGATCATGACCTGCAACCGCCGGCCGTCCTTCGAGATGTAGGTCCACTGGCCGGTTTCGGGACGCCCGGCGACAGCCCGCCCGACGACGAGCCGGAAGTCGGCGGGAACGCCCCGCTCGGCTGCCCGGACGGCCAGCTCCTCCTGGTCGTGCAGAACCACCGGGGTCACCAGGCCGATCAGGTCCTTCGCCGCAAACCCCGACATCCGCTCGGCGCCGCGGTTGAACACCGTGATCACCCCGTCGCGATCCATCCCGATGATGGCCTGCTCGGTGGCGGCGTCGAGCACCCCGGCGAACAGGTCGCGAGTACGGGTGAGTTCGCGATAGGAGCGCAGCTCCGCGGTCACGTCCTGGATGCTGCCGGCCAGCAGCGTGACGCCGCCATCGGAGTTGACCTCGGCGCGCAACTTGCTGTGCACCTCGCGGATTTCGCCGTCCGGCCGGATGATCCGGTGATCCATGGCATACCGGCCACCGGTGCGCACTGCATCGCGCGCCTTGGCCACCAGTCGGTCCCGGTCGTCGGGGTGCAACATCTGGACGTAGCCGTCCAACGTCGGGGTCGTCGTGGCCGGGTCGGTACCGAAGATACTGTGCACCTGATCCGACCAGACCACCCTGTCGGACGCCGGATCCCACGCCCAGGTGGCGAGCCCGGCGGCTTCCTGGGGGTATCGGATCAGGCTGTCGGTCATCGGTGTGAGCGCGCCTCCATCGTCGGCTGGCTGGCCTGACGAAACCGACATCCGGCCATGGTGTCACGCGTGAGCGCCAGGGTGACACCGCCGGTTGTGCACAATGGCGGAATGCCCGAAGGCGACACGGTTTTTGCGCTCGCGAAACGACTGCGGGCATCCCTCGACGGTCAACGGCTGACCCGCGGCGAGCTTCGGGTGGCCGCGCATGCCGGCCGGAATCTTGCCGGACGCACGATCATCGACCACGACACGCACGGCAAACATCTGCTGACCCGCCTGTCCGGCGGACTGACCCTGCACACGCACCTGCGAATGACCGGTTCCTGGACGGTCACCTCCCGCGGCCGGCATCTCCCCCGTCGGATGCTGCCCGATGTGCGGGTGCTGCTGGAGATGGCGTCCGGGTCGACCGCGTACGGCATCAGCCTGCCGGTCGTCGACCTCATCCAGACCGCCGCCGAGCGCGAGGTCGTCGGCCACCTCGGCCCGGACCCGCTGCGCGCCGACTGGTCCGCGTCGGAAGCGGTCGACCGGCTGGCCGCGGTGCCGTCCCGCCCACTGGTGGCGGCCCTGCTGGACCAGCGGAATCTCGCCGGCCTGGGCAACCTGTGGGTCAACGAACTGTGCTTCCTGCGCGGGTACAGCCCGTGGACACCGATCGAGAACGCCGACCTACAAGCGACGGTGGCCCTGGCCGCGCGGGCGCTCCGGCAGTCCGTCGCTGTCCCCGGCGCCATGCAGGTGACCACCGGCAACACCAGACCCGGTGAGCAGCACTGGGTTGCCGGTCGGGCCGGCGAACCGTGCCGGCGCTGCGGCACCGTCGTGCAGGTGGTGCCCGAGGTACCGGGCGATCCGGAACGCCGGCGCACCTGGTGGTGCCCGCACTGCCAGCCGGGTCCCG
>CAXSEW010000492.1:0-3669 GCA_964236185.1 uncultured Nakamurella sp.
CCTGGACAAGGCCGCCGCTTTTCTCGACGAGCACAGCGAGGTCTCCGCATGACGTCCATCTCCCTGCACCAACCCGCCGCCGGATCGAAGATCGTCGGATTGGGTTCCTACCGGCCCGACCGGGTGGTCACCAACGACGAGCTGTCCACGATCATGGACACGAACGACGAGTGGATCCAGGCCCGCGTCGGCATCGCCGAGCGGCGCTTCGGCGGCGAGCAGGACACCGTCGCGTCGATGGGCGCGATCGCCGGCGGCAAGGCGCTCGCCGATGCCGGTCTGGAGCCCGGCGACATCGACACCGTGATCGTCGCCTCCTGCACAGCAGAGACGCAGGTCCCGCACTCCTCCAGCCAGATCGCCGCCGCGCTGTCCATCTCGGCGCCCGGCTCGTTCGATCTGAACGCTGCGTGCGCCGGATTCTGCTACGCGCTGGCGGTGGCCGACCAGGCCGTGCGCACCGGAAACGCGCGCAACGTGCTGGTGGTGGGGTCGGAGAAGCTGACGGCCTGGACCGACCCGGTGGACCGCACCACCGCCATCATCTTCGCCGACGGCGCCGGTGCGGCCGTGGTGACGGCCGCCGACGAGCCGGGTATCGGCCCGGTCGCCTGGGGCAGCGACGAGCAGCAGACGCGGGCCATCCGCATCGACCAGCGGGGCGGCACCTTCATCCAGGAGGGCCAGGCCGTCTTCCGCTGGGCCACCGCCGCCATCGCCCCGGTGGCCATCAGAGCGGTTGCGGCGGCGGGGTTGTCGCTGGCCGACATCGACGTGCTGGTGACCCACCAGGCCAACCTGCGGATCGTCGAGGCGATCGCCAAGAAACTCGTTGCCGCCGGCGCCCGAGAAGACATCAAGGTGGCCCGGGACATCGTCACCACCGGGAACACCTCGTCCGCGTCGATCCCGATCGCCCTCGACCGGATGCGGGCGGCCGGTTCGGTGTCGCCCGGCGAACTCGTGCTGGCGGTCGGTTTCGGCGCCGGATTGACCTACGCAGGTCAGGTCTTCCGCTGCCCATGACCCGACCGCCGCCCGGTCATCAGCGGCGGCGGAACGCCAGCTGACCTGACTGAGGCACAATTCGCCCTGTGCTCGGCCTGCTGGCCGCCGACGAGTTGGTCGACAGAGCACTCCTCCGCCCGGGTCCCCGGGCGGAACATCCATCGAAAGGAAATCCACTGTGAGCAACGAAGACACTCTCGCCGGCCTCGGCGAGATCGTCGAAGAGGTCGCCGGCGTCCCGGCTGCCGACGTCACCGCCGACAAGTCCTTCACCGACGACCTGGACATCGACTCGCTGTCGATGGTCGAGATCGCCGTCCAGGCCGAGGACAAGTTCGGCGTGAAGATCCCGGACGACGAGCTGGCCAAGCTCAAGACCGTGGGCGACGCCGTGACCTACATCGAGGCCAACAAGGCATGAGTGAGGTACGAGCGTGAGCGGAGCGAAGGTCGCGATGAGCGCTTGCGCGAAGAGCAAGAAGGTTCTGAGCGGGCATCGGGTCAGTTGCGGAGCTCGGCTCCGGCCGAGCGCCTGCACGAGGCTCGTCAGTACAGAATGAGAGTGAACAGATGAGCAACGACCACGACGTCGTCGTCACCGGCATCGGTGCCACCACGCCCATTGGCGGCACCGCCCCGCAGACGTGGCAGGCAATGCTGGACGGCCGGATCGGCGTCACGGCGAACACCGCACCCTGGGTCGAGAAGTACGGCCTGCCGGTCGGTATCCATGCACCGCTGGCCGTGGAGCCAACCGAGATCCTGACCCGGGTCGAGGCCCGTCGGCTCGATCGGTGCCAGCAGGTGGCGGTCGTCGCCGCCCGTGAGGCATGGGCGGACGCGGGCGCACCGGACGTCGATCCGGAGCGGCTCGGCGTCGTGGTCGGAACCGGGATCGGAGGCGCTTTGACGCTGCTCGGGCAGGACGACATCCTGGAGAACACCGGGCTGGGCAAGGTCGCGGTGATGACCATCCCGATGTTGATGCCCAACGGGCCGGCCGCTGCCGTGGGTCTGTGGGCCAAGGCCCGCGGCGGCGTGCACGCCCCCGTCTCGGCCTGCGCGGCCGGCGCCGAAGGCATGGCCTGGGCGCACATGCTCATCAAGGCCGGCGAGGTCGACATCGCTCTCGCCGGTGGTGCGGAGGCCAGCATCCATCAGCTGCCGGTCGCCGGGTTCTCGCAGATGCGGGCGATGAGCACCCGCAACGACGACCCGCTGACCGCCTCCCGACCGTTCGATCTCGGTCGCGACGGGTTCGTCCTCGGTGAGGGCTCCGGGATCATGGTGCTCGAACGCCGGGATCATGCCGAGGCCCGCGGCGCGCGCATCTACGGCACCCTGGCCGGCGTCGGCATGTCCAACGACGCCTATCACATCACTGCGCCGGAGCCCACCGGCGAAGGCGGCACCAGGGCGATCACGAAGGCGCTGCGGTCGGCCGGCCTGACCACGTCGGACATCGGCCACGTCAACGCGCACGCCACCTCCACCCCGGTCGGCGACCTCGCGGAGTCCAAGACCATCCGCCGCGCGATCGGCGACCACCCGGTGGTGACGGCGACGAAGTCGATGACCGGTCACATGCTCGGCGCGTCCGGCGCGGTCGAGGCGATCGCCACGCTGCTGGCGGTCAAGGAAGGAATCGTGCCGGGGACCCGCAACGTCTTCGACCTCGATCCCGCCATCGAGATCGACGTCGCCACCGAGAACCGCAAGGTCGACCTGACCGCGGCGGTGAACGACTCCTTCGGCTTCGGCGGGCACAACGTCGCACTTGTCTTCACCAAATAGCGCATCAGGAGCATCCGTGACCACCACTGCCGATCCGGCCACCAGCGCGCCGGCCCCGCACCTGCCAGGACCGCGCAAGATCGATTTCCGCGAGCCGGAGGTCCGGCTGGCCAAGCTGCTCGACCCGGATACGGTGGTCGCGCTGCACGGCACGGACACCTCCGGAGTCTCGGTGGTGCGGGGCCGGATCGACGGTGCCAAGGTGGTCGCGTACTGCACCGACGCCACCCGGATGGGTGGGGCGATGGGGTCGGCCGGCTGCCGGCACATCGTCGACGCCATCGACGCCGCCATCCGGGAACGCATCCCGGTCATCGGTATCTGGCATTCCGGTGGAGCCCGTCTCGCCGAGGGCGTGGAAGCCCTGGACGGTGTCGGCCAGGTGTTCGCGGCCATGGTCCGGGCGTCCGGGCGGGTGCCGCAGATCTCGGTGGTACTGGGACCGGCGGCCGGCGGCGCCGCGTACGGGCCGGCGCTGACCGATGTGGTCATCATGGCGCCCGAGGGCCGGATCTTCGTCACCGGGCCGGACGTGGTGCGGTCGGTCACCGGCGAGGAGGTCGACATGGAGGCGCTCGGTGGCCCTTCCGCGCACGGACGCAAGTCCGGTGTGGTGCACATTGTCTCGGACTCCGAGGACGACGCGTACGTGCGGGCGCGGCGGGTGTCGTCGCTGTTCTCCCGGCCCGGTATCGCCGGCGTCGCCGGGATGGTGGACGACCCGGGGCTGGGGTCGATCCTGCCCGAGCAGCGCAACCGGGCCTACAACGTCAAGCCGGTCATCGACCGCATCCTGGACGAGCCGATGGAGGAACTGCAGGCCCGTTGGGCGCCGAACATCGTCATCGGCCTTGGCCGGCTCGCCGG
>CAXSEW010000493.1:0-3668 GCA_964236185.1 uncultured Nakamurella sp.
CGTGCCGGGGGCCGTCCCGCCGGTCCGAGCGCAGCGGGCAGGCGCTGGTGCCGACGATGTCTCCGGCACCGTCCACCACCACGGCCCGTACGCCCTGGGTGCCCACGTCGATCCCCACGTGCACGGCCGACCCTGTAGCGGGATTCACCGGTGGTCCACCTCCCTGATCGGCGCCGCGACCAACTGCGGCGAGAGTGGCCGTTGCCGGGCAGCAGATGCCGGCCCGGCCAGGAATCTCGGCCGCGCTGCGACCAGCTCCTCGACCATGCAGCGGTAGGCAGCCGTGTGCCCGGGATCAGGCTCGTGCCGGGCCGTCACGGCGGTGCCGAACGCGCGGACGTCGGCCGGGCCGGCCAGGTCGCCGACGGCGAGACCGGCGAGATAGGCAGCACCCTGTGCGGCGCCGGAGCCGGCCACCGGTCGCTCCACCGGGCGGCCAAGGACATCTGCCTTGATCTGCAACCACGCCGCGTTGACCGAGCCGCCACCCGTGCTGCGGACCAGCGGGATCTCGAAACCGGCGCAGGACAACTGATACACGTCCGCCGCCAGTTCGAGGGCGGACCCCTCCATGGCGGCGAGCACCAGGTCGACCGGGTCGGTGTCCAGGCCGAACCCGGTCAGGTGCCCCCGGGCCGCCGGGTCCCAACTGGTGGTCCGCTCACCGGCCAGGCTGGGCACCATGCGGACAGCGCCCGGCCGACGCCGCGCCAGTAGCGGGCCGGCGTCCAGCACCGACCGGTCCCCACCGGTGAGCGACACCACCCAGTCCAGCACCGCCCCGGTGGTGACCTGGGCACTGATCACCAGATCGACGCCGGGGAAGCAGGATCGGCAGCGGATGAAGCCGGGCGCCGGTGTGTCGGTAGCAACGGCGAGCATCCCCACCGTCGAAAATCCGGTCATCTCGGCAAAGGGATCACCCGGCTCCAGCACGCCCGCTTCCAGCGCCGTTCCGATGGCGTCGATACCGCCGGCCGCAACGGCTACCCCTGGTGTCAGCGATGTCTCGGCGGCGGCGCCATCGGAGACCGTGCCGACGATCTCC
The DNA here is from genome assembly GCA_964236185.1 of uncultured Nakamurella sp. Lineage (GTDB taxonomy): Bacteria > Actinomycetota > Actinomycetes > Mycobacteriales > Nakamurellaceae > Nakamurella. Next base: position 1,049 of record CAXSEW010000493.1, read on the forward strand.
GTGCAGGGCGTCACGGCCGGCAGCAGTGCCACCGGCACCCCCAACGCGGTCGTCGCCGGCAGGAACGCACCCGCCCGGAAGCCCTGCATCATGGTGGCCGTCGATTCGTCCAGCGTCGATTCGCCGGTCAACTTCCTCACGACGAAAGCGTTGGCCGCCAGCACACTTCGCGCCTTCTCCAGCATCTCGGGGCGGTTCCTGGTCCACCAGAGCAGCTTCGCGGTGCCGAAGAACGAATCTGCCGGCGTCGCCAGCGCATCCCCGGGCGGTAGTACAGCCGCGATCTCACGTGCCTCTGTCTGCGCACGGCGGTCGGCCCAGAGCAGCGCGTTGCCGACCGGATCGCCGGCAGCGTCGACCGGAACGAACGACGGCGCCTGCGACGTCACGGCGATGCCGCGGACGACCCGTCCGGCGACCAGCTCTCGCAGCAGTCCGGCAACCGCGTCCCACCACAGCCCGGCATCCTGTTCCACGCCGAGCGGGTCGCCGTCCGGCGCGACGATGCGCGGATACCGCCGGGATCCGCTGTCCACCGCGACGCCGTCGAGGCCGGTGAGCACCACCTTCGCGCCGGTGGTGCCGACATCGATGCCCAGCCACACCGGCGCCGGTGCGGCGGCGACTGCGCTCACCGCACCCACAGCTGCTTGGCCGACTCCAGATGCTGCTGGAAGCGCAGGTAACCGGCTTCGTAGCGCTGCACCTCCGCCGGGTCGGGCTGCACCAGCGTGGTCGGTCCGGTCCACACCTGCGCATCCAACGGTGTGCCCAGTGCCGAGGCGGCGGCGAGCACCGCACCGCGCGCACCTACCTCGCCCTCCCGGGCCAGGAACACGTCCCGGTTCAGGACGGAGGCGAAGATCTGCATCCAGGCGCGGGATTTCGCCCCGCCACCACAGACGTAGACATCGCCGGTCAGCCCGGCGGCTTCGAAGCAGCTGCGCCCCGCGTACGCAAGACCCTCGCAGAGCGCCCGTACCATGTCGCCGCGGGTGGAGGTCAGACTGAGCCCGGTGAACTGGGCCCGGGCGGCCGGGTCGACGAAGGGCGCCCGCTCGCCCGACGGTGCCAGGAAAGGCAGGACCTCCACGCCGTTGGAGCCCGCCGGCGTCTGTTCCAACAGTGCATTCAACGCTGTGAAAGGGACGTCGAGGATGCTCAGCGCCCAGTCCAGGCTGGCCGTACCCACCATCGCGGCCATCACCCGCAACCACCGGCCGGGTTCGGGCATCGTGATGGTCATACCGGCCTTGACACCGCTGAGGTCCACCGAGTCGATCAGCACCGAGCAGGCGAGCGTGGTGCCGGCGATCAGCAGGCCGTCCCCCGGTTGCAGAATGCCGGACCCGATGACGCAGGCCGGGATGTCGTACGGCGCGGCCACGATGGGGGTGCCTGGTTCCAGCGTGGTGGCGCCCGCGCCGAACGCGGTGAGCGGGGCATGCGGCAGCGGCTTGCCGATCGGCGCCAGCAGACCGGCGCGGTGGCTGAGCCCGGTCAGCCGGAGCACCTCTGCGGAGTAGTCCTCCTCGGGCACCAGCGAGCCGAACGGCAGCGACGCGTCGGTGGCATCGGTCGCGCGCAGGCCGGTCAATCGTTGCAGCAAAAGATCTTTGACGTAGCCGGCCGACGCCGTCCGGTCGAGCACATCCGGCTCGTGCCGATCGAGCCAGGCCAGGATCGGCGCGGGCGCGCCCGGGAACATGTAGTTGCCGTTCTCGGCGAACATCGCATCGCAGACGCCGGACTCGGTCCACTCCGCGAGGATCCCGGCAGCGCGCCCGTCCATCCAGGAGATGGCCGTCCGCACCGGGACGCCGTGCTGGTCGAACAACCAGCAGCCGTCGCCCTGGCCGGTGATGGCGACCAGTTCCGGCCGGTTCACCCCGACGGTCGCGCAGACTTCGGCGATCACCGCCGCCGCACTGCCGACGACGACCTCAGGATCCTGTTCGACCCGGGCCGGGCCGGGATGCAGCAGCGGAACCGGTCGGGAGGCAACGGCTATCAACTCCCCGGTGGAGTCGAACGCGGCAGCCTTGGCCATCGAGGTGCCGACGTCGATGCCGATCCACACCGGCGCCTTGGATGCTGAACGGTTCGAGTGAGCCGCTGGTTCGTTGGAGATAGCCACGGTGCTTCCAATCCTTCGTCCGGCACGTCATTGGCGGGCATCGGTGTGGTCGGCTGGTGCGGGTCAGTGGTGCGGTAGCAGTTCCTGCAGGTGCTCCAGTGCCGCAGCATGATCCACTGCGACGACATCCGCCAGTGCCAGCGCGTCCGGCGCCGGCGGGAACTGCCGATTGGGAATGGCCAGCACGAACAACCCGGCCGCGTGTGCGGCCCGGATACCGTTGCCGGAATCCTCGATGCCGATGGCCGGCCGGCCGGTGAGCCCCAGCCGGCGCGCGGCTTCGAGGTAGACGTCCGGACTTGGCTTGCCCCTGGCCACCTCGGCACTGGACACGGTGGCGGAGAACATCGCGTCCAGGGCGTTGGTGCGCAGCAGATGGTCGATGAGTGGGCGCGCGGACGAGGTCGCCAGGCCGACCGGGCCGTACCGATGGGCACACTCGATCAGTTCCCGGGCACCGTCCATCAGGGCGCCCTCGCCCCG
>CAXSEW010000494.1:0-3667 GCA_964236185.1 uncultured Nakamurella sp.
GCTGCTGTCCGGCCACCATGCCGAGATCGAGCGGTGGCGCCGGGACGAGTCACTGCGGCGCACCGCCCGCCGCCGTCCGGACCTGGTCGCCGCCCTCGACCGGGGGTCGCTCGATGCCGCCGATCTGCGCGTATTGGCGCAGGAGGGTGTCGATCTGGCAGACTAGAGCGGTTGTGAGTTGGCCGGTACGTAGACCGCCGACTGCCGGTCGGCCCGCCGTGGGTCCGCCGTGACCGCCCACGAGACACGTCGCTCGACACTTCAGTGTTTGATAGTGAGGACTACCACATGAATACCCTGGACGCTCTGGATTCCACTTCGTTGCGGACCGATCTTCCGGACTTCCGGCCCGGCGACACCGTCAAGGTGCACGTCAAGGTCATCGAGGGTGCCCGCTCTCGTATCCAGATCTTCGCCGGCCACGTCATCCGCCGCCAGGGCGGAGGCATCCGCGAGACCTTCACCGTCCGCAAGGTCAGCTTCGGCGTCGGCGTCGAGCGTACGTTCCCGGTGCACTCCCCGAACCTGGACCGGATCGAGCTGGTCACCCGCGGCGATGTCCGTCGCGCCAAGCTGTACTACCTGCGCGAGCTGCGCGGCAAGGCCGCCAAGATCAAGGAAAAGCGCGACCGCTGACCGCTTCCCACGGGCTTTTCAAAGCCGTCGTATCTCTGCCTAACAAGCAGGGAACGGCGGCTTTTCCCGTACCTGAGCTTCATGCTCGAAGCCGTAGTCTGATGGGCGATGAGCGAGCAGCTGAAGGACGAGCCGGATGGGACACCAGCGGAGGACGGCGACGATCACAGCGCAGCCGTCGGTCGGTGGCGGCGACAGTCGAACCAGCGGAACCAGAAGGCCAAACGGCCGTTCTGGGTGGAATTGCCGATCCTGATCGTGGTGGCCTTCGCGCTGACCTTCCTCATCCAGACCTTCATCGCGAAGGTGTACTACGTGCCGTCGGGGTCCATGGAGCAGACGCTGCACGGCGTCACCTCCGGCGGCGACCGCATCCTGGCCAGCAAGATCGTCTACGACTTCCGCGACCCGAAGCAGGGTGACATCGTCGTCTTCAAAGGGCCGGACACCTGGACGCCCGAACTCGAGGGCACGGCCGGCCCGACCAGCTGGTTGGGCAAGGCGATGGCTTCGGTCGGTTCTGTCGTCGGTATCGCCCCGCCGGACGAGAAGGATTTCGTCAAACGGGTCATCGCCGTCGGCGGCCAGACGGTCGCCTGCTGCGACGCCAAGGGCAATGTCACCGTCGACGGCAGGTCGCTCGACGAGCCGTACATCTACGAGCCGATCCCCTTCGACGTCGGGGTCTCCGACTGCAGTACCGGCGCGGTCGACACCGAACATTTCGGCTCACAACGCTGTTTCGTGCCGTTCAAGGTGCCGGAAGGGCAGCTGTGGGTGATGGGCGACCACCGTTCCTATTCGTCCGACTCTTCCTACCAATGTCAGGGACTCAAGGCGGCCGCGGCCACGGCCTACACCCAGATCACCGGTGAGAAGGGTTGCGCTAGGCCCATTCCCGTCGATGACGTGATCGGCAAGGCGGTCTTCATCGTGATGCCGCCGTCGCGGTGGCGGACCATCGGCAACCCGGATATCGACCCGTCGGCGATGGCGCTGGCCGGCGGTCTGGGGTCGGCGGCGCCGGTGGCGGGTGGTCTGCTGCTCACCGCCGGACTACGCGGATCGCTGGCCATGGTGCCCGGCCGCCGTCGCCGGCGCCGGGCGCGCCGGGCTGCGGGACAGGAGCTTCGATCCGAGCCTGCGGGCCGGCGGAGTACGAGCGGCGAGTCCCGGGCCGGAGGACGGCCGCGGCCATGACCGGGTCCCGGCCGCATCTGCGGTTGGAGAAGGAACTGCTCCGGGGTGGGGTGTCCCGGTTGGCGGCGATGGACGAGGTGGGCCGGGGCGCGTTGGCCGGCCCGGTGACCGTCGGAGTGGTCGTGGTGACCGCCCGCATCGGCCGGGTGCCGGAGGGGTTGAAAGATTCGAAACTGTTGACGCCGCAGACCCGGGAGCGGCTGCTGCCGGTGGTGCGCCGATGGGCCGGCGAGTTCGCCGTCGGGCACGCCAGTCCGGCGGAGATCGATGCCATCGGCATCATCGCGGCGCTGCGGCTGGCCGGCCGGCGCGCCCTGCACCAGCTCGCCGGACCGGTGGATGCGGTGCTGCTGGACGGGAACCACGACTACCTGTCCGAACCGCAGCCGACATTGTTCGACGACCGGGTGATGCCCGATCCGGACCTGCCGCACGTCGCCGGGCCGGTACACACCCGGATCAAGGCGGACCTGACCTGCGCCGGGGTGGCCGGGGCCAGCGTTCTGGCCAAGACCGAGCGCGACGGCCTGCTGCGCCGCCTCGCCACCCAGTACCCGCACTATCTGTTCGAGGACAACAAGGGGTACGGCACGGCCGAACACGTGGCGGCTCTGCGCACCCACGGCCCGAGCGAGGTGCACCGCCGCAGTTGGCGGTTGCCGGTGGCCGGCGACGGGCGAGTGCTGCTGGCCGATGAGGAATGATGGGACCCGTCGCCGACGAGCGCTTCGCACGGGGGGCGGCCGGAACTACTACGCAGCGGGAGGAGCCGGCACGTGAGTGCAGAGGATCTGGAGCAGTACGAAACGGAGATGGAGCTCCAGCTCTACCGGGAGTACCGCGACATCGTCGGCCAGTTCGCCTACGTCGTCGAGACCGAGCGCCGGTTCTATCTGTGCAACGCCGTCGACGTGCAGGTTCGTAATTCCGAGGGGGACATGTATTTCGAGGTGCGGATGTCCGACGCCTGGGTGTGGGACATGTATCGGCCGGCCCGGTTCGTCAAGAACGTCCGGGTGGTGACGTTCAAGGACGTCAACGTCGAGGAACTGGAGAAGCCCGACCTGCGGCTGCCCGAGGGCGAGACCTTCGGCTGAGTTGTCCCCATGCGGTCAAGCTGTCCACATTAACCGCGGGCGCCTTGGCGGACCGGCGACCTCTCGCCAACACTTGCTGCCGCGGGTCCGCTCGGGCGCGCGGAAGTGGGGGACAGCCGATGGCAACTCTGGCGGGCAATGCGGTGGGCAGGCGGGGCGAGGATCTGGCGGCGGCACACCTGGAATCCCTGGGTCTGGTCCTTCTCGCTCGGAACTGGCGGTGCCACGAGGGCGAGTTGGACATCATCGCGACCGACGCGCTGCGGCACCTGATCATCTGCGAGGTGAAAACCCGCAGCGGCGACGGGTACGGCACGCCGGCGGAGGCGGTGACGCAGGGCAAGCGGCGCAAGCTGCGCGGCTTGGCGGTGATGTTCCAGGACTCGTGGCACCTGCGGTTCGTCAACGTCCGGTTCGACGTCATCGGGGTGATGTTGCGGCCCGGTCAGCAGCCGGAGCTCAACCATATCGAGGCGGCATTCTGATGGGGGGTAGACCGGCGGCAGGTCACGAAGTCGGCGATGCCGGATCCGGGCGGCTGGGCGTGCCGCCGACCACGTTCTCGAACCCTCGACGGGCCGGACCATAGCGCTCGTCGACCTTCTCGGCGCGCGCGCTGGCCTTCACCAGGCGGGCCGGCCCGTAGCGTCGTCTGGCCCACCGGGAGTCGGGCCGGGCCATCCGCAGGGCACCGATCATTGCCACCGGTATCAGGAACAACCCGAACAAGGCCA
>CAXSEW010000495.1:0-3665 GCA_964236185.1 uncultured Nakamurella sp.
CTATATGGCGCTGGGCGTACTCGGCGATCATCAGAGCCGGGGCCCGGCCGTCGACATCGAGGAGCCGGCTGGCGGTATCAGCTGCGACTTGGCATACCGTGCGGCCGAACCGGTCGGTCGGACGCGGGATGAAGGAGTCCGCGACCCATCCGCTGGCGTTGTTCACCAGAATCTCGACTGGGCCGAACTCGTTTTCGGCCGCGGTGAACAGCTGGCTCGGCGTGTCGGGGTTGCGCAGGTCTGCCTCCAAGGCTTTCGCCTTCCCACCTTTCGACGCGATCGCCTCGATTACATGGTCGGCGCTGGCGGCGCGTTGGGCGCTATAGATCGCAGGCAGGCTCGGGTCGACAGGGTCGTTGAGACGCGCATACGTCACGAGCACCGCGCATCCCTGAGCAGCCAGCGCGCTCGCGGTCGCCGCACCGATGCCATGGTTCGCGCCCGTCACAATCGCAACCCGCCCATCCAGCCCGGGAAGTCTGAACTGCGAGAGCGCTGAGGACATGCGGGAAAATTACCCGCCCAAAGAGCGGAGCTGTAGGCACGGCATCGCCTCCGCTGGTGGGTCGCCGGGCCGGTGGTCGCCGAAACACGAGACGCCGAAGTCCAACTCGACGAGGTCGAGCGCCTCTACACCGAATACAACTTCCGGGACGGTTTGACCGCCGGCTAGATGCCGCGACTTCGGGCCCCGCATAACGATCGCTTACCGGAACGGTGACCATGGGAGAGCCCCACCCAGGGTGTTCCGGAGAGACAGTCTACCAAGTCCTGGGCTGTCGGCTCCTATGCTGGGCTCAGACGGGCAGAACCACCACCAAGGACGTAACCATGAAACCTGCGAGGGTGTACGAGTCGATCGTTGGTCGACTGGGGCCGCTGGATGGGAAGGTGCTCCCTGTGCACGGGAAAGCAGATTCGATCGACGCCACGATGGCCGATGGGAGCTGCTGGACATACCGTCGAACAGAGGATCACGAGACTGACGCTGACGGTTTCCGGCGAGCAGTGTTCGCCTGCGAGGGTCGTGTCCGCCACTTCCCGACAGGCTGACCGGAAACAGCTTTGATGACGGTCGCAGGATTGGCGTGCGCTCCAAAGGCCTCATACGTCGCGGGCCCGTTTCGTCGCCCAGAAGCGAGCTGCGCCGACAGAGGCCGATATCACTACCAGCACGACGAGAACAACCAGCGGGAAACTGATCTCGGGACGACGGAAATGGTAGAGCCGCGCGACGCCGACACCTGCTCCGATAGCCAACACTGCGCCCGCCGGCAGGCACACCGCCAGATATCTGACTGTCCGGACCGCCCGCGGGTCACTCGAGGCGCGTAGCGCCAACCACACGGCCGCGCCGGCCAGGACCAGGGCGATGACCCCGCTTGTGCCGTACAACGTCAGGATGATCGGCATCGGCAACTCGACATTTTGGGTCACCGTGGCCCAGATCAGCAACAGCAGCACCGTCCCGAACGCCACCAGCAAACCCGCCAACGCCGCCGGAACGATGACCACCAACCTCAGGGCCTTACCTGAAGCGTCCCGGGCATCGGCCCATTCGCGCAAGGTCGCCGCGGGGTCGGCGCCTAGGACATCGTCGATGGTGCCGCCGTCCTCCCGGGCGGCGGCAACTTCACCTGCCAGGTCGGCCAGCATCACCCGTCGGTCGGCGCGCCGGACACCGACCCGACGCCAGATCCGTTCCGCAACTTCGGCCACGTCGTCTGCGGTGCCTGCGGTGCCGCCGACGCGGGCGGTGATGTGGCTACTCATGGGTGGTCTCCTGCGGTTGGGCTGACATTGACGCGCCGAGGAGACCGGTGACTGCCTCGGAAATGGTCGACCACTCGCTCTTTCCCTCCTGCAGGACGTCATGGCCGGCGGCGGTCATCGAGTAGTACTTCCGCGGCGGCCCGGTACTGGAGGGGAGCATGTGGGTGGAGACCAGACCAGCTTTCTCCAGTCTGGCCAGCAGCGGATAGGTAGAGCCCCCCGACATCAGCAGTCCTTGCTCGGCAAGTCGTTGACTGATCTCGTATCCGTAGACCGGTCGCTCCTGCAGCAGCGCGAGTACACACAGGTCCAATACGCCCCGAAGGATCAGCGACTTACGTTCCACCACCGGTGCCATGCTCAGCAATGTAGCACCAGACCCGTGCTCTGCAAGCTACCGACTCAGGGCTGTTCTTCAGCTCGTGGCTGTGCTCCGCCTGAAGTGACTGCGACGGGTCAATCCATTGACACCGCGGTGAACCACTTGGCCCAGAACGAAGACCGCGATGGGCGCAGCAATGAGAGTCAGGACATCGGTTCCGGTGATGTGGCCGTACGGTTGCGACAGCCCGGACTGGTTGTTCCCCCAACCGCCGGTCCGGTACTTGGCGACAAGGATCAACCTGAGCAGCGCAGCGACGATCGGCAGCAGCGCCCCGCCGGTGGCGGTCAACAGGACACCCAGGCCGATCGCCGCGGCCAGGGCAGCGGTGACCGGCAGCAGAACCGGCGACTCGATGAACCGGTATGCGATCGCCTACTGCCGTGACCACATTGCGAGATTCCGGACACGGTTGGACGCCGCCGAACGAACTGCTAGCGGTCGCGCTCCCATTTTGCCACTAGGTCGGCCTCGACTTTGGACACCATCGCTCCGACGTAGGTTCGCACGTCCGGGCGCCGCCCCAGAGCGACGGTGCCGCTGGCCGACAGACCTTTCGAGTTCTCGATGTTCCAGGTGGCTGAAGCGGCGTTGGTGTCTTGCAGAAGTGCTTCACGCAGTGCTCCCGCCGTTTCGTGGACCGTTCGGTGCGTCGTGGTGGCTCCTTGGTTGACGCTGAGCTCGTACATGGTTCTCCAACCTCGGGTAAACGTCTATGACAAACAGATTGTCGGGAGAAGGCCCGCTCGGCAATCAGGGGCGACCCTGAGGTAACCCTGACCCTTCAAGCCGATCGACAGCGGGACGCTCCCGGCTGAATCATGTCTCCCGATCACACCCTTGCACGGACCCATCAACATCGGCCGACACCGGACCATTTGACTCCGTCCCGTTAGTGGAACGATCTACGGGACGCCTGGCGCCCTTCCCGCTGGTGGTTTGCATCCATCCACCACTCACAGCCCACCGCTCACCGCCTCCGGCTTTGGGGCTGTTGTGGGTCGCGCAAGATGTCGGTGGCGTGGTGCGGGTCGGTGACGCTATCGACGATGATCACCGAACCGTCGCTGTTGGCGGTGCGCAGCGCCACAATCTGCTGGTAGGCGGGGGAGGTGTACCAGGACCTGGCGTGGTTGCGGTCGGGGAACTCGATGACGACGAGGTCTCCTTGCCAGGGTCCTTCGAGGACTTCCGCGGGACTGCCGTGAACGAGGAACCGGCCACCGTAGGGGGCAAGGGTGGCATCGATGCGTGCGAGGTAGCTCGCAATGTCGGGGCCCATCTCGACGGACCGCAGGTGCGCGACAGCGAAGGAACTCATGTGTGCTCTCCAGTGGGTGAGGCTCGCGCTCCGTGCAACACGGTGCGAAGGACCGGCGCGCGCCGCTCAGGCCGTCCGCGCCGACCCTGCGGCGGGGCTCCCGCACAGAAGCGGCGGCCTATCAGACGGTTGTAGGGACCTTGTCGAGGAACCCGAGCACGGACTGCAGCCTGCCCCGCCCGTCGGTGG
>CAXSEW010000496.1:0-3661 GCA_964236185.1 uncultured Nakamurella sp.
CTCGCCGCACCCGGTCCGCCCACGAGGGCCGGCCCGGCACCACAACCTCGCGGTGTCGGAGGTCGACGCCAGGGTCGGACCGGTCCCGGGCGGTGGCGGCGCGGCGCGGCAGGACGACTCCGTGGCCGGGGGTCAGCAGATGCAGCGGGACGGTCGGCGCGGGGCCGCGGGGGTCGAGCACCGCCACCCGCTGCCCGAAGGCCACCCCCGCCGTCCACATGGGCACAGTTTACCAAGGATAAGAACACCAGTACTGGGTAGCTGCTTGAGTCAAGTACTATTAGCCCATGTCAGAGCTGGTGACAGGGCATCCGATCGGTGGCGTCGACTACCCACGGACATTTCAGGAGTTACTGGCTTGGTTTCCAGATGACGCGGCTTGTCTTGCTTATCTGGAACGGCTGCGGTGGCCTGACGGGTTCGTCTGCCCGGCGTGCGGAGCCTCTGGCGGGTGGCGGACGGCGAAGGCGCGGTGGATGTGTACCGAGTGCGGCCGGCAGAGCTCAGTGACGGCTGGCACGATCTTTCACCGGATCCGCACACCGCTGTCGACGTGGTTTGCCGCGATCTGGTTCATCACCTCGCAGAAGAACGGCATGTCTGCTCAGGGTCTGCAGCGGGTGCTGGGATTCGGTTCCTATGAGACGGCTTGGGCCTGGCTGCAGAAGCTGCGCCGGGCGATGGTTCGCCCAGAACGAGACCTGCTGTCTGGAGTGGTCGAGTTGGACGAAGTGTTTATCGGCAACGAATCTCGCGGCCGGGCAGCGGGCTTCAAGGACAGTTGCGCCGCGATGGTCGCCGTGGAGTCAATACCCAACCGGCGGCTGGGCCGGGTCCGGATCGAACTCGCCCAGATCGCCCGGTCTTCCGACCTGGTGCACTTCGCCGACCGCGTGGTCGCACCCGGCTCGCTGATCAAGACCGACGGGGCCCGGCAGCTCCGGAGGTTGTCGGCAATGGGCTTCGAGCACCAATATTTCACCGGCCTCGACAGCAAGACGCCGGCGCACGTCAACCTGCCAGGCGTGCACATGGTCGGCTCCCTGCTCAAGCGGTGGCTCACCGGCACACTGCACTACGCCGTCACCCAGGAGCACCTGGCCTACTACCTGGACGAGTACACCTTCCGGTTCAACCGGCGCACATCAAAGAGCCGAGGATTGCTGTTCTACCGACTCTTGCAACAAGCCGTCGAAACCGACCCGCATCCACTAGCGCAACTACGCAATCCCGTTGCGGGCGTTGACGTTACCTTCTGAGCTTGACTCAAGCAGCTACCCAGTACATACGTTCTATTTTAACCGGCGGAGGGTCGAAAGGCAACAGTTCGGATGGTTGACAATGAAGCAAACCTGTTGCGGCGGAAGGGTAGTCAGTCGTCGACGCCGAGTGACCGCTCACCGAGTCCGGTGCACCCGGACCGGCCGATCGCGGCCGCACGGAGACGATCGGCGGTGGCTGATTCTCGGACTGGTTCGGCTCGCCGAACCTCCATTTCAACGGGCACTTCGTTGAATCACCGAGCACCGCCTTTGTACCCCGCACCGCTATTGTCCACCGAGCATCCGGCGGATTGCGTCGAGGAGCTGCGCTGTGGTCAACCGAGCTGTTCGCCCACCCGGCGGTCATCTCCGAGGGCGACAGCATCCTTCGATCGGTCCTTGTGAAAGTCAGGTATGGTTCGGCCCTCCAATGCCCGAACCAAGCACGCCCGGCTTTCAGATCCGATACTCGACGAGGAGTCGAAAATGCAACGCATACCTTCCAGACGGATCATCGGTCTGCTGGCCGCGGTGCTGCTCGCCGTCGTCGCCGCGCTCGCCGGCGCGCACAGTGCGAGCGCCACCGACAACGTTCCGGGGCCGACTCGTTCCTCCTGCGCCGGCAGCCTGGTGGAGCACTTCCCGGTCACTCGATCCACCAAGTACGGCTCGGTGAAGATCTACGTGTACTACAGCCGCGCCAACGGCGGGACCAACTGCATCATCGCCAAGAAGAGCGGCGCCTGGACCGGCAAAAAGACGTTCATGAATCTGGCGCTGTGGCGCGACGACTACCGGGCCTCCCCCGCCGGCTACCCGTACAACGTCCACGACTACGGCTCCTACCGCTATTACGCGGGCGCCATCTGGATTCCGCACACCAATGGCCACTGCATCTCGGCATCCCTCGACCTCGGCTCGGGCAGCTCCGCATCGACGCAGTTCAACTACTGGAGCAAGTTCGCCTTCGCCTGCGGCTGAGCTCGGGCCGGCTCCGCGACGTAGGAGGACTGACCGGTCCGGGCGGGCGGCCAGCCATCGGATCCAGACCTCCGTCAGACGGTCAGTGCGGCCGGCGCCGATGCGAGCGCAGCGTTGATGGCCGTCACCAGCGCCCGGGCGGACGCCGCCGTCAACTCGACGGCCACCCGGGCCGATGGCCCGGCGGACGGGGCGGCAAAGTCGATGTTCAACGTGTGCTCCGCCATCGCTGCCACCGGATGGTCGAAGTACACGACTCCATCGGTGACCGGAAACCATTGGCCGTTCGGGCCTTTGGCGCAGCCCTGCAGGTGGGTGTTCACCGTCGCGTACGTGCACATGGTCAGCCTTTCGCCGGGTGGTTCACTCCAGAGGACGTTGCACCCAGATGTTGGGCGAAGAAGGATGCGATGCGTTGCCAGCCGTCGTTGGCTGCTGCGGGTCGATACGAGATGCGGTCGGGCGAGAAGAAGGCATGGCCGGCGTCGGGGTAGCTGTGCAACTGGAAGTCCTTGCCGTTCACGGAGAGAATCTCGCCTAGTTCGGCGACCGCCTCCGGGCTGGGGTAGGCGTCCTCGTCGCCGAATAGTCCCAGCAGCGGAGCCCGCAGCCCGGGCAGCATCTCGACGAGATTGTTGACGCTGAGCGGGAACTCGGCCGTTGGCGTGCCGGTGACGAAGGCGCCGTAGCAGTCGACGCAGGCGTCGACGTCGACATTGCAGGCGGCAAGAACACTGTGTCGGCCGCCGGAGCAGTATCCGACGACGCCCACCTTGCCGTTGCTCGTCGCCAGCGCGCGAAGGTGCGCTGCCGCACCGGCGACATCACCGACGAGTCGGGCATCGGGGATTCCCCGCTTCGCCCGGACGAAAGCTGCTGCGTCATCGGGCGCCGCACCTGGCGCCTCGCGGTGGTAGAGATTGACACAGACGGCGTCGTAACCCATTTCGGCGAACCGCCGGGTCATCTCCTTCATCCCGCGGTCGTAGCCGGGTAGGTGGTGGATGACCACGACGCCACCGCGCGGTACCGGCTCGTCCGGCCGAACCAGGTAGGCCTCGACCTCATCTCCGCCGTCCCCGGCGATCAGTACGGTCTCCGCGCGCATCGAGTCGGACATCGCTTCCATCCTGTTGGTGATCCGCCGAGCCGCTCGGTCACCTGCACCGTACGTCGGCCCGCGTTCCAGGGTCCGACGCTACAGCGGGCTCCGCGACGATCGCCGACAGGGCGCTTGCTAACCTCCCACGCCATGAGCCGACGAGCAATCATCTTTCATGGCACCGGTGGTGCTCCTGCCTACTGCTGGTACCAATGGCTCGGGCGGCAGTTGACCGCTCGCGGGTACGAGGTGGAGGTTCCGCACCACCCGGGCATCAATGTCGAGCCGATCGACAATTTCCTGCCCACAGTGTTGT
>CAXSEW010000497.1:0-3644 GCA_964236185.1 uncultured Nakamurella sp.
CAGAACGCTGATTCGAGGCGGCCCCCCCTCCACGAAGTCGCTGGCTCTGGTGGCTGCCTGGTGGGGATACCGGAACATCAAGATCTCCGACTCGACGCTGCGAGCCGATAACTACAGTTTGTACATCGACGGCCTCTCGGGCAGTAATTTCACCGCCACCCGACTCGACATCTCCCGTGTTGTCGACACCGTCAAGGTGATCGGTCCGAACGTCACCTTGCAAAACTCCTGGACGCACGACAACTTCCACTCCGACACCCAGGATCCCTACCAGCCCAGCGGATCCACCCACGACGACAGCGTCCAGGTCGAGGGTGGCACCAACATTCTCATCTCCCGCAACACGCTCAGCAATGCGCACAACTCCGCGGTCATGGTGACGCAGAACAACCAGCTGACCGGCAATCTTCGGATAGAGAACAACTGGCTCTCGGGCGGTGCCTGCTCGATCAACATGACCGAGAGATCCAGGGGCGGCGCCATCCAGGACTCGTCGATCGTGTCGAACCGGTTTGGTCCAGGCACCCACGGCATGTCCTGTCCGATGCTGGTTCCCGCCTCGTCGCCGATCCAGATCAGCAACAACGTCTGGGACGCCACCGGCGCGCCCGTGGTCGCCCGGCGCTTCTGAGGCGTCACCGGCCAGCTGCTCTGCAATGATGGAGGCGGTCGGCTCGGAGGCCCCGAGCTGGGCTCCGCCGTCCTCGACCGACGGTTTCCAAAGCCCCGATTCCCACCCTCTCCAGGGTGGGGACCGGGGTTTTGTGCTGTGCCGGCCCTGATCGCCGCGACGGCCTTGCCCAGTCTTGAGGTACTGGCCCACCCCGCCCATTCCGCGGAAGCCCCGGATGCTGTGACCACTCGACATCTCCACTGCTTTCGACCACGCTCTGTGCGTCGTGATCGGGACGCTAGTCACTGATCGTCACAATTCGGTGGGTGTCGGGTCGCGGTCCTCACCGACCAACTCCTTCGAGCGGTCTCGGTCCAGCACAGCGCTGCACTCAGTTCCGAATCAGGGCCACCTCGACGGACTGGAAATCACTCATCAGGATCGTGACTGTGCGTTCACTATCTACTACAGTGAGTCAAGAATCAACGGACGAGGCACCTGGTCCGACCCCCACACGACCGGCGACTGCGGCGCTCGCGCCGCACCACCACGATCGAGGAGAACTTGACATGGACGTTCTGCAGGCCCGCCCCGTTGCCCAGCCCCTTCCTGTGGAAGCACCGAGTTCGGTGAGTCGTCGGTCGTTCTTCCGCTCCGCTGGTTCGGTCGCAGCCGTCACCCTGACCGTCGGCGTCGCCGGCGGTGCCCGCTGGGCGTTCACCAGCGCAGAGCGGGAGGGCGCCGTCGCCGCCGGCGCCGCTCGCGCCGGAGCCGGGATCAAGCCGGTCGCCGGCAATACCGGCGTCCTGCCGGGCAGCACCCTGACGCGGTACGACGGCAACATGGTGGTGACGACTCCGGGTGCCGTGATCCAGAACATGGACATCCGCGGCACCGTTGCCGTACGGGCCAACAACGTCACCATCCGCAATTGTTTCGTCCGCGGCGGAGCCGTCGGCGCGACCAGCGGCAGCGTTTCGATGATCATGCAGTACAACGCGGGGGTCACCGGATTACTCGTCGAGGATTGCACCATCATTCCGCAGTCGCCCACGCAGTACAGCGGCGGTATCCAGGGCAGTGGCATGACGGTCCGCCGATGCGACGTCTCCAACGGTGTCGACGGTGTGAACGCGATGAACTCCAACGTGCTGGTGGACTCCTGCTACATCCACGACGGTGCCTACTACACCCCCTCGATCGGCCACCCGGACAATCAAAGTCATGATGATGCAGCGCAGATCACCAATGGTTCGAATATCGTCTACACGAACAACAACATGAATTCGTTCTACATGTCGTGCTTCATGATCGGCCAGCTCCAGGGGCCGCTGACCGGCCTGAAGATCGTGAACAACTGGGTGGATGGCGGATCGGCTCAGATCAACATCAACTCGGCCAATTTCGGCCGGTTCGCGCCGATCGTCACGGGTAACCGATTCGGCCGTAGCCGCCCCGTCAGCTACCAGATCCTGGTCGCCGGTCAGGTGGACATGGCCGGCATCAGCGGCAATGTCTGGGACGACAACGGCCAGCCGGTCAAGCTCGTGGTCAAGTAGCACCACCGCTGCCGGGGATTTTCTTCGATCCCGGCGTATCAGCGATGCTAGCCTTGCCGACGCGGGTCGATCGGCGGTCCGGTCAGGTCGCGGCAGAACGGGCAAGCGGCCATCGCCGTGTCGGATCGTTGCTGGCCCGAGGCCGGCATGAAGTCGAGGTCACCATGGAGTCCAGATGACAGGATCCGGCCCACCCGCGACGGGTGGTTCGGTGACGGTGGCGATGTTGACCTACCGGCGTCCGGAGTTCGTCGACGCGGTGGTGGCCGTCCTGGATCAGTTCGACGTCTGTGACGACGTCACCGGTGAGCTGTTGATCGTGGACAACGATCCCGCCGGGACCGCTCGTGTTGCTGCCGAACAATTCTCGGGTCGTGGATTGCGCTACGTGCACGAGCCGCGTCCCGGTATTCCTGCTGCGCGCAACCGGGCCCTGGATGAAGTGGCCGACGACCGCCTGCTGCTGTTCATCGACGACGACGAGATACCCAGTGAGCGATGGTTATCGCACATGGTGGCCGCGCATCGCCGCTTCGGGGGCGCCGGGGTGGTCGGCCCGGTGATCTCGGAGTTCAACGGACAGATGGATGCCTGGACGGCCGCCGGCCGCTTCTTCGACCGCCGACGACTGCCCACCGGCAGTCCGGTCACCGTGGCGGCGACGAACAACCTGCTGCTCGACATGGCCGAGATCAGCGTCCTGGGCTTACGTTTCGACGAGCGCTTCACGGCAACCGGCGGGTCTGACACGCTTTTCAGCCGCCAACTGACTGCTGCCGGTCGAGTGCTGGTGTGGTGCGACGAAGCCGTCGTGACGGACAGGGTGCCGGCGTCGCGGTTGACCCGCCGCTGGGTGATGCAGCGGGCATTCCGCTCCGGAAACTCGTGGACAGCGACCTCACTCGTGCTGGCGAGAAGTCGGCGGGCACGTCTGGCCGTCCGGGCGACCTGCCTGGCCAGGGGTGGCGTACGGATGCTCGGCGGTGGCGGGCAGGTGGCGACCGGCGTGGTGCGGCGGTCGCTCGGCCTGCGCGCACGAGGTACTCGCACGGTGGCCAGGGGTGCCGGCATGGTGGCCGGTACGGTCGGGTTCAATTTTCGGGAGTACTCCGCTTCCGCCGAGGTGCACTCCCTGCGTGGGCCCGAGGGGACGGCCGTCGCGTGAGCATCCCGTCGGGCGTCGGCCCGGCCGATGTCGGAGTGGTGGTGGTCAATTACGGGAGTCATTCGCTGCTCGCTGTCAATCTGCAGCCGTTCGACGGTGGCAGCGGTGTGCAGGTGATCGTTGTCGACAACTTCCACTCCGCAGCGGAGCGGACGGCCATCACCGCGCTGGCGGCGCGGCGCGGCTGGGATCTGGTGACCCCGGCGGTCAACGGCGGATATGGCGAGGGAAACAACCGGGGGCTGGCCAGGGCGCGCGCGATCGGCTGCGACGTCGTGCTGCTGCTGAATCCCGACGCGCGCATCCA
>CAXSEW010000498.1:0-3642 GCA_964236185.1 uncultured Nakamurella sp.
ATCGCCCCGGCGCTGGCCGAGGCGATGCGGCGCATCCACAACGGCGAATCGGTCAGCGCACTGTTCGACCCGCCGGCCGAGCAACGCTAGCGGGTGGGGTCGGTCAGGCCGAGGGTTGCGCAACGTGTACCGATGAGCGCACCATGCCGGGTGACGGGGCATGCTCGAGCACCCCGGCCACGCAAGGGAGCCGGTGATGGGACTCGTGGTCGCCGACATGTCCATTTCGCTCGACGGGTTCGTCGCCGGGCCGAATGACAGCCGCGACAATCCTTTCGGTGACGGCGCCGGAATGTTGCACGACTGGTTCGGCGACGCGGCGACCGACGAGGACCGCGCCATCTTGCAACAATTCATGGACAGTGTCGGTGCGGTCGTCATGGGCCGCACATCATTCGACAAGAACGAAGGCGACGGCGGCTGGGGGAACGCCGGCCCGGCAGGCGACGTCCCTTGCTTCGTACTCACCCATCACGCGCCGGCCCGGTCGTACCCCGGCGTGTTCACCTTCGTCACCGACGGTGTAACCAGCGCGATCGACCGGGCCCAGCGCGCGGCCGGCGACAACCTCGTGTACCTCTTCGGCGCAACCGTTCTGCAGCAGGCCCTGCCGCTGGGTCTGGTGGACGAGATCCACCTGCACATGGTGGCGCACTTGATCGGTGGCGGCACCTCACTGTTCGGCCCACTCAACACGGCGATCAATCTCGAACGCATTCATGCGTTGACCACCCCGGCGGCGACGCACTTCATATTCCGCGTTCTACGGTAGGCCTCAACTCCATCGATGAACCGGCATCGAACCGACGCCAGTGGATAGTCCCCACTTCGGTGGTGTCCACCGAAGCGGGAACGGTCCAGTGGGTTGATTTCGGCTGATGTAGTCAAGGAGGGGTTGGCATGAAGCTGCAGCTTAAGACGACCGAAGGCAAGGCCATTTTGGACGACGACTGGGGAACCATCAGCATCAACGGTGACGGTGGATCGGTTAGGGGTGCGGTCGCAACCGTGGACACAGCCGGCGCCATCGACAAGCGGATCACGGCGACACGGATGCTGCTGACCGGCCCGCTGGCTCTGGCCTGGCGGAAAAAGAAGGACGAGCGGGAGCTGTACCTGCTGGTCGAGGGGGACACATACTCACTGGTGGCCAAGATCGACTCTAATCAAGGCCTGGAGGCTCGGAAGTTTGCAGCGGCCATCAATTCAGCCAGCAAGAAGCTGGGGAGCGCGGAACCGAGCAATATCGCTCCAGGTGAGGTGCCGAGCTGGGTTGGCAAGACGGCTGACGTGGTGATCCGGGAGATCGCTGTGTTGAAGCTCGGCACCCCGAAGATGGTCGATAACCGCGGGAAGCCAGCGATGGTGGCGTTCCAGCGTCAGGACCAGCAGAGTGCGATGCCACCGACGCAACCGCGCCACTGTGATCTCCCGTCGTCGAAGTCCCACCTACTAGACGGTAGTGGAGAGCGCAACCGTTGCATCCGAATTCCGTGATGGCCTTCTGCGCGGGGGCGGTGTGCGGGGGGGGGCACGGTGCCGAGCAACGGTGCCGGTCGACGATCCTCAGACGGTGCCGTGAGTCAGCGGTGGGTGGGTTCTGCAAACCATCCGGTGGTCGGTGGGGCAACTGGGTGAGGTGGTGGCAGGGGCGGTGCGGGCGGCCACAGAACTTCGGCAGCGTGGCCGGCGGCGGCGATCGCAGTGCCATCAAGTTCGGTGACGGTCTCCTCGATGCCCAGCTCAAGCCACCGCAGCACGATCAGCAGTGGCCCTGGTGGTGGTAGTGGTGTCATTCAGTACCTGGCCTCCGCGGCAAGTTCGTTGTGCATACCTCCGGGTGTCCAGGACAACGTCAATGCGGCGGGATCGGCGGCTTCGTCGGTAGGGCCCGGGGGCCGCAGTCCGTTGGCCATGACGGCGCGTCGCCCGTCGGGCAGTTCGACACCGATGAGCAGCCGGCCGTCGGGATCGATGGTTTCTCTGGTCGGGCCGCCCATAAACTGCGTCATCAGGTTCAGCGGCTGATCGTTGTTACTTCGCCGGAGCCGCACCATCACCGTGAACTGGACGCCGCCGCTGTAGGCCTGTGCGGAGGCGATGAACAGGGCAGCGTTGGGCCCGCGCCCGAGTGGACGATCAACTGCGACCGTGCGGGGGATCTCGTTGGCGGGCGGCCCAACCGGGCGCCAAGCAGTCCGCGCGGCGGGCGGCGGGGCAGGACGTGGCGTCGGCTCGGTCATAGCATCAGCTTGAACCGACGGCGGCGTTGGGTCCAGCGATCAATCGAACCTACCGCTCACAATGTGCCGACTGCTTGAGAAGCGGTGGCGACGCCACGGCAAGGCGCCGACCCATTCAGCGATCGCTGTCCGGTCGGCGTTCCTCGACTGGCCACCGATCGGCTCTGGGGCGGTCCGCACGCTTGGCAGCCGACACCATCTTGGGGCTCCGTTGCGTCCTGCCAGGTGAGTCAACTGGCGGAAGCAGGAAAGTCGGTGAGTTACCCGAAAGCCTGCTGAACCATGGACAGCTTGTCCGGGCAGTACGTTGTCACGGAGAAAAGTAGTAGCGCTTGTGCTTGAGCCTTCCCAATTCCGTGCGCTGCTGCATCGTCCAAGGCCGCGTTCCTTAGATCATTTCGTATAGAGACGACATCCGCGGGTTGGGAAGCCAGTTCGTCGCAGAAGCTTTGGGCATCGATAGCAATCGAGCCGTCCTGGTTGGACGGGACGTTCGGCGCCCAACCCTTGGCTCTGACATGCGCGGCGAACGTGGCATCTATCGCGTTCTCCGGTGGCATCGCCGACGGAGAACTGGACGTATCTCGGCTCACCGCGCTTGCACCGGCTCCACACGCGGCTAGAAGCAAAAGCACGGCGAGCAGTACGGTCACATCCGTGGCTCGGCGTCCAATCGCCTTGTGTGCGGAGCGCATTGCGGCACCGTCTCACATCGGTGCGTCAGCGGCTCGCGCATCGCACCCGTAGCGCGATCACCGGTCGAGGATCGGGTTCCGGTCAGCGTTGGCAAATCAGTCAACAAAAAAACTCCGAGGCCGGTCTGCCACCACGGTCACTGGCCAGTACTACGCCGTCCCGGCTCCGGCGCCGTACGACGCAAGACCAGCGAGAGTCGGCCCGAGACTTGAGCGTTGTGGATCAGTGCGGGGACTGCGGGTAGCAGGGCGAGTCCGCACACCGCGATGGGTACCGCCCACCAAGCACTCAAGCCGTGGTTGTTCAGCGTGCTAGCACCAGAGCAGATCAGCAGGATGACGACCATGTCGGTGAGTGCATCGGGCCAGTTCTCCCGAAAACTCGGCAACCTCCGGACATCCGACCAGGTGACCATTCGCCCGGAATTTCTGGCGACGCGCCGGCCGCCGGCGGCGAAGGACAGCGCACACCCCAGGCCCAGCAGCAGCCAAGCATCATAGGAGGTCCACATCCGTTCATCATGACGCGTGAGCTGCCCGCAGCGCAGCCTTTGTACCGCACGACTTCACCACCGGGCGTACCGCAGCATCATCGGGGGGATGACAGCGCGGCGAATCGTCTGGACCGACGGCGAGTCAGCCGTAGACGGAACCCCCTACGGGTGTGGGCGATGGTTGGATCGCCGGTTTGTGACCGTCCCGCA
>CAXSEW010000499.1:0-3639 GCA_964236185.1 uncultured Nakamurella sp.
CGTTGCGGCGCAGCCAGGCCATCTTCGGCGCCGAGAAGTAGGGGTCGAGCACCAGTCCGGTGCGAGCAGCGATCCATTCGCCCCGCTCGCCGATCTCGGAGCAGATATCTGCGGCGCGGCCGTCCTGCCAGCTGATCGCCGGGCCGGCGGGGACACCCGAACGTGGATCCCAGACCAGCACCGTCTCACCCTGGTTGGCCAGCGACACGGTCCCGACACCGCCGCCGGTCAGCGACACCGCCCGGATACCGGCCTCGATCACCGAGGCCAACAGCTCGTCGGGGTCCTGCTCCACCCGTCCACCCGGCAGGTACGACGGGCGGACCGGTACCTCCACGCTGGCCAGCACGCCGTCGGCCGGGTCGAAGACGATCGCCTTGGTGCCCGACGTGCCCTGGTCGATCGCCAGTACGGCGCCGCTGCCGGTCAACGGGTGACGGCGGCGTAGAACTCCGGCCGCCGATCGTCGAAGACATGCGCCCGCTGGGTCAGCACCTTGTCCCGGCCGAGCGTGAGATCCAGATCCGCAGTGGCGATGTCGGCGTCACCGGCGGTGGCCACCACCCAGCCGGACTCGCTGATGATGGTGGTGCCGCCGGTCCACTCCTGGCCTCGCTCGGTGCCGACGCGGTCGGCGCAGGCGATCGCCATCTTGTTGACCCGGGCCGCAGCGATGCCGATCTGCACCTCCGGCGGTCGTTCGCCCGCCGGCCGGTACACCAGCGGCCAATTGGTCGGCACCGCCAGCAGATCGGCGCCCCGCAGCGCGACCGACCGGGTCAACTCGGGGAATTCCAGGTCGTAGCAGATCACCACGGCGATGTTGCCGTAGGCAGTCTCGACGATGGGCGGCTCCGCCGGCCCGCGAGTGAAGAAATTCTTCTCGGTGTCCCAGAGGTGGATCTTCCGGTACACCGCCTGGACACCCGTGCCATCGAGTAGTACCGCGCTGTTGTACACACCGCCGTCCGGAGCGGGCTCGCAGAATCCGCCGATCACCACGGCGCCGCTACCCGCGGCCAGGGCGCACCAGTCTGCGAACAGCGGGTGGTCGAGGCCGATGGCCGTGGACCGCGCCTCGTCGAGGGAGTCGAACGTGTACCCGGAGGTCACCAGTTCCGGCAGCACGACGACCTGCGCTCCGGCCGCCAGCGCGGATTCGATGGCCGTGCAGCTCATCTCGTGGTTGGCCGGCACATCGGCGGTCGTCGGCGCGAGCTGGAGGCAGCTGATCACCGTCACGGGATGAACGCCTCGCCCGAGTTGTCGCCCGCCGCCAGGCGGCTGCGGACCCGGCCGGCCAGACCGGGCACGAAGATCACGATCAGCAAGCCGATGACGAGCCAGGCAATCACGAAGTAGGGGAAGTAGCTGTACGGCGCCTCGGTGCCGTACCAGTTCTTGTAGATGGTGTAGCCCAGGGTGATGACGGCCAGGATCGGAATGACGATCTGCCATGCCGGCGCCCGTTTCTCGGTCTCGAGGAACAGGAACTTGGCCGCTCCCAGAGTGGCCAGGATGTAGGCGACCAACAGGGCGATGGTGCCGACGGTCAGCGAGTAGAACGTGGCGTCCAGTACCTCGTTGCCCTTGATCCGCTGGAACAGCACGATGACCAGAACAGCGCCGACGACCACGAACAACGCGTTGAGCGGGGCCCCCTTCTTGGAGACCTGGCCGATGCCGCGGGTCTGACCGGCGTCGCGGACGAGGGCAAACAGGATCCGGGCGCTCGCCGCGATGGTCCCGAGGGTGATGGCGAACAGGCTGAGGCTGGCGACCAGGTTCAGGCAGACGGCCAGCCACTTGCCGACGTAGGCCAGCCCGATGTCGCCATAGGGGTTGCTCTGCTCCGTGAACTTGGCGACTCCTGCCTTGTCAGCGCCATACCCGAGCGACTGCGTGGCCATCGTCAGCAGGAAGAACACTCCGACGACTCCGATGGCGATCTTGATCGCCCGCGGTATCTCGCGCTTGGGGTTCTGCGTCTCCTCGCCGAGGGTGGCCGCTCCCTCGAATCCGGCAAAGGCGGTGAAACCGAAGACAGCCGCCCCAGCAATGGCACCGAAGTTGGTGCCCGGTTCGAACTTGAAGATGTCCCAGGTCAGGTGCACGTTGCCGGGAGCGTGACCGATGCCCTGACGAACGATCACCACGATCGACAGGAATGTCACCAGCACCACCCCGATGAACTCCGCGTACAGCAGAACCCTGGTGATGACGTGGATCTCGGTGAAACTGAGGGCCACCACCAGGATCAGCGCAATGATCGCGATGAGCAGCCACGGGGTGGTGGAGCTCAGTCCGATCCCGCCGAGCACCTTGGTGAAGAAGTAGCCGATCTCGATGGTCGAACCCGAGCAGATCGCCACGTAGGCGCCGAACAGGGCCCAGCCAGCCACGAACCCGGCCCGCGGACCGAGCGTGATGCCCACCAGCGCGTACACCGATCCGGAGTGTGCGATGTAGCGCGCCAGCCTGGTGAACGAATAGGCGGTCAGCGACACCGCGATCAGCGCGAAGACGAACGCCCAGATGGCCGCCCGGCCGATGATCGCGACGGCGCCTGCGCCCAGCAGCGCCATGCCGCCGACCGGGCCGATGAGGCCGACGGAGAATGCGGCAGCGTCGACCACCTTCAGTTCTCGCTTGAGCCCTGACGCGGGCGCCGAACCGTCGTGCTCTACGGAAATTGCCATGCTGGCGTCCTTTCGACTGCGATTCGCCGAACCGGTCGGGTTCCGTCGGCGACCGGTTGGCGCGACGGCGTCAGGCGAGCAGGTCGGTGGCTTCGTCCCGGAGGACCTGTGCCATCACGTCCATCTCGTTGAAGAGCATCCAGTCCTCGACGATGAGGCCGTGTTGAAAGTACAGCTGCGACAGCCCCCACAGGAATACCCGGCGACCCGAAGGTTTCCCGTACAGCCCGTACCCGCGGTGGGTACCCGAGGCGCTCCACCGGACGGACACCGCATAGCCGTCGGTGTCGTTGCCCATCCAGTACACCTCGTCGACATGCAGGCCAAGGTCGGGGAACGTCGACATCAGCATCCGCGCCATGGCTTTCACCTCGCTCCGGCCGTAGCCGGCGCGGTTGGTCGCCGCATTCCAGCGGACGTTCTGCGCATAGGCCTGGTCGATGGCGGCGAGATTCTTGCGGTTGTAGACGTTGTGGAACAGCGCCCTGACCTCGTAGTCGACATTGAAGGCATCGGAACTCGCGCTGTTCTCATCAGGTGGGTACGGCGCGGGCACCCGACCACCGATGATCCGCTCGACCTCGGAGGCCTGGTGCTCGGTCAGCGGCACGGCTGTCTTCTGGTTACCGATGCTGCGGGCCGCTTCCACCAGGTCGATGCCCAGCTGGGCCAACCGGGCGCCCGTGTTGTAGAGCACCCACTCCTCGAAGATGGCATTGTCGCGGGTGACGCAGTTGGCGATGACCCACAGGTTGATCTTCTTGCCGGTCGGCGGTCCCCACCGCCACGGGCCGGTGTGATGGCCCACGTTGACGGCCCGGTGGGAGGTGGCGAAACCCTGGTCCTCGTCGCCGGCCCAGATCACCTCGTCGGCGTAGTGCCGGGTGTCGGGAAAAGCGTTGATGGCCTGCATGGTCTCGAAGACGACCCGTTCCACGCC
>CAXSEW010000500.1:0-3636 GCA_964236185.1 uncultured Nakamurella sp.
AGCAACTCCTGGAGCGCAGTCTTGGTCAGGTCCGCGTACGACTCGCGCGCCTTGACGTGCGCCTCCTTCTGCTGCTGACGTTCGGCAAGCCGAGCCTCCCGGGCCTCCGCCTTGTCAGCCTGCTCTGCCGCCTGCGCCTGTTCGTGCCCAACGGTCTCGACGTATTCGGCCTGCTTGGTGGTGAGATCGGCGACCAGGTCGGTCTGCTCGCGCAGCACGTTTCCCACGGTCTCCGCCTGCTCACGGGCGACGCTCGACAGCGAGGTGACGAGGTCCACCCACTTCCCCATGAGATCGCGGTTGGCATCGACGGTGCGCTGCACCAGCTCGAAGTACGCATCGACTGCTGTCGGCAGATCGACCTGAGGCAGCCTGGTCAGCGTTGCAGCCTGATTGGTGAACCTCTCTGCTCCCTGACGAAAGACCTCAACGGACCGTTCGGTGGCGGTACGGGCCTGGCTGGCAACAGCGTTGTACTGCTCGGTGATACTCATCGTTCTCCTTCGACTTGACGACTGCGGCGGCGGCGACCCAGATGTGAATCGCCATGAATACGAGAACCAGATGCCATTTCGTCCGGTACGCCATGGGCGGCTCGACCGCGGGCGGAAATCCGTCACGGCCTGTGCACGATGAACCTGGCAGCTGGTCCTGTTAGCACATTAGCCGATCACTTGGCTAACGGCCACTCATTGTCGCGCACTCCACAGTCCGATTGCCCACCCTGCCGACGGCGGTCGTCTCACCATCTCGCGGGATGGGGGTAGGATGGTGAGTGAACGAGGAGAGGGTGCGACACGTCCATGGCCGAAGTCGAGAAGACCGAGAAGATCACCATCAATTTGGGGGTTGTCGACCTCGGTGAGATCGACCTGCTCGTTCATGACGGCTTCTACGCAAATCGCACCGACTTCATTCGCTCTGCTATCCGACGGCAACTGGAGACCAGGTCCGCCGTAGTTCGAGACACCGTCGTACGGCGGAGCCTGGAACTCGGTTCTGTCCACTACACCCGAGCGCAGCTGGAGGAACTTCGAGCAGCGGGCAAGATGGTGCAGCTCAGGGTCCTGGGCCTGGGCAGCATCGCCGACGATGTCTCCGTCGACCTGGCCCTGGCCACGATCGACACGGTGGAAGTACTGGGCGCATTCCGAGCTTCGCGAGAAGTGAAGGCAGCGTTGGCATTCCGCACGACTTGACGAAGCGGTCCCGACCTCACGTACCCGCCGAGCACGGTGGAACCCGCCAGGTCCGCCGTCTGGTGACAACATTCCGACATGACAAGGAAGTACATTCATGCCCGATGACATCAACGCCAGGGTGAGCCGCGCCGTGGAACTCGTTCGCCAATCGGTCGAAGCGGTGTCCTCGACTCGAGCCGGGACGGCTCGATTGCCGACCGGGCAATCCGTGCCCGACCCAACGGGCGTACTGACCGAGTGTGGAATCCCCCGGCGGCAGCGGGTGGCCCCATGGACGGAGGCCGCGCGCGCCTGGGCAGCAGCGGCAAGTGGGCCACCGCGCCGGCCGGGCTACGCGGACAGCCCACCTCCAACCGCAGCACTGAGCACACCTATGGTCGCCTCGCTCAATACCCTCCGGTCCATGAGGCCAACTGCGCTCGGCCGAAACTTGGCCGAACCTCCAGCCACTGCCGCGCCGGGTAGTGCACTGCGGCACATCACTTACCACGGACCGGCCGGATCACGAACGTTCGACCTGTACATTCCCAGCCGATACAGCGGCCGGCCGGTACCACTGGTGGTGATGCTGCACGGCGGAACCCAGGGCGCCGCCGACTTCATGGCCGGCACCGGCATGAACGCGGTCGCCGAACATCACACGTTCCTGGTGGCCTACCCCGAACAATCACGGGCAGCGAACCACGGCGGCTATTGGAACTGGTTCCGTACCCAGGACCAGCGAGCCGGCGCAGGTGAACCGGCCATCCTCGCCGGCATCACCGAACAAATAACGACGACGTATGCCGTGGATCGAGGACAAGTCTTCATCGCCGGTCTTTCGGCCGGTGGAGCGATGGCCGTTGTGATGGCCGCCAGCTATCCGGACGTGTATGCAGCCGCTGGAATCCACTCCGGACTGGCCTACCGGGCCGCCACCGACGTTCCTGGCGCATTCGCGGCAATGAAGACCGGGGGCACCCCCAGCCCGAGCGGCCCAGTTCCACTGATCGTGTTCCACGGTGGGAGCGACACCACCGTCGCACCGATCAACGCCCATAAAATTGTCGAGGGCCGCCTCGCCGGCTACCAACAAGGCACCACCAGTTTCACCCGCACTCGGCACGGAGCCGCCGACGGCGTCCGTCCATATGTCCGAACCGTACACACCGACGCCACCGGCATCACCGTCGCACAATCCTTCATCGTGGAGGGCGCCGGCCACGCATGGTTCGGCGGCAACCCCGCCGGCACCTACACCGACTCGCAAGGCCCGAACGCGTCACGCGAGATGGCTCGGTTCTTCCTCACGAATCGGCGGTGTCGGTAGGCAATTGCGCAACCCACTCCTGCTGGAACAGTACGGAGGGAAAATGCTCAGGTCACGTTGTAGAGAGCTCGCGCCTCGGCCTGGGTTGCGATTGGCCGGCCCACTTCCCGCGCGATCTCCTGAGCTTGCTGGAGCAACTCCAGATTGGTCGGATTGCGGTCCGGATCGTAGAACAGCTCAAGTCCTGTCTTGATGTGGCCGCCGAGCTCGATGGCCCTACGGAGGATTCCCGTGTCGTCGAGCGCCCCCTGGCCCCAGATCGAGATGTACCACGGGTGCTTGACCTGCGCTTCTTCGGTCATCCAGAGGTAGTAGTACAGGCTTTCCAAACTCGGCTTCATCCCGTTGGTGCCGATGGGTTCCAAGGCGGTGAGTCCGTAGTCGCCGATCAGGTAGAAATCCCACATGGACCCGGGGGTGGAAATACCCGCATTGACATAATGCAGGGCGTGACGTAGGTGCCCTGGTTCGTAGACGCCGAAGACCATGCCGATCCCCCGCTCCCGGAACATCTTCACCTGGCTGGCGACGCGCTGGTAGTTGAATCCGAACTCGGTGCCAATCAGATAGCCCTCTGTGTCGCGGTCGGTCGCAAACAGCGTCAGGCCCGTGTCCACGCAGCCGATCCGAACGTTGGCGTTGTCGAACAGGAAGGGAATGTGCTCGAGTCCGTTCTCCTCCGGCATGAGTCGGAGGTTGTTGCAGGTGGTGGGGTACCAGGTGATGTCGGGATGCTTCTGCAGAACCTTCTCCCAGGTTCGCATGTAATCCTTGTATGCATTCTCTCCGAGCAGGTCGAAGCTGGTGTTGTGTGCGTGGATAGCGCCGGCCCCAGCCTCCCAGCAACGGATCGCGTCGTCGGCGATCTCGTCGTAGGAGATCGGGGTGTTGGGATTCATCTCCTTCGAACGAATGCCGTTGATGTGCGACTCGATGACGACCGGGTAATCCCAGCTGGGTTTCATGTCTGCGTACTTGTCGAGAGCAGTAACCATGGTTCTCTTCTCCTTCTTGATCCGGTCGGAATTATGATCATCAGGTACTTCGGTCAGCGGCATCGATAACATACCAGGATCGATTCGAATGAGGCTTGTTACTCCGAAGGTTCACACAGCAGCATCAACC
>CAXSEW010000501.1:0-3608 GCA_964236185.1 uncultured Nakamurella sp.
CGGACCCGCGGCGGTCCTCTACCTGGGAGGTGTCGAGCCCTGCGTTGTCGTTGAACTTCATCGTGTTCGATGCCCATTTCGAGTTCGTCGGAGCTGCGCGCTCTGGCCGGTGGTGCGCGTCGGTCTGCGGCGCCGCAGTTACCTACTTGGACCGCTGTCAAACGTGAAGTGCCCATTGGGCAACTTTGCCCGTTGCGCAAGTGCTCTACCGTGGTGTGATGACAGTTGCTCAGGTGTCCACCGTCGAGGTGCCCACCGGACCTATTCTCCCCGACGACGGCCGCATTTCCGGACGAATCATCGAGCCTGCTGACGGGACCGGCCGCGCCGCGGGTCTGCGGGAATTCAAGAAGCTCAGCACCCGTGCCGCGCTGGCCCAGGCGGCATTGCAACTCACCCAGGAGCGGGGCTACGACGCCTTCACCATTGCCGACCTGGTGGATCGGGTGGGAGTGTCCCGTCGGACCTTCTCCAACTACTTCGCCGGCAAGGCCGAATGCGTGGCCGCCGCCGGTGACGGTTGGATGGACGCGGCGCTGGAGCTGATCGACCGCACTGCGACCGAGGTTCCGCTCACTGCCCTGCTCCGCCAGATCCTGGACAATCTCGCCGACCAGATCGCCGCCACCGGCGAGCTGTTCCTCTGCGTCGCCACCACCGAGCCGGAGGTGGCCGCCGCGGCCAGTGCGATGAACCCGGCCCGGTCGGTGCGCATCGCGGCCGTCATCACCGCCCGCACCGCGATCGCCGCAGACGACATCCGGGCTGTGCTGCTGGCCGACTTCTGCGTCGCGGCCGGTCAGGCATGCACCGCCCGCTGGGTGGCCGCCGGCCGGGCCGGCGGTCGGGCAGCACTGG
This sequence comes from uncultured Nakamurella sp., assembly GCA_964236185.1. Taxonomy (GTDB): domain Bacteria; phylum Actinomycetota; class Actinomycetes; order Mycobacteriales; family Nakamurellaceae; genus Nakamurella. The sequence goes on from CAXSEW010000501.1 coordinate 859, forward strand.
CGCGCGAGCTCGACTTGGCGTTCTCGCTCATCGATTTCGGGCGTATCACCACCCCGACCGACGCTGCCTGATCCGTCCGCCGGCCCGCTTTCCCGCACCGCTCCAGTTCCGCACCGCTCCAGTTCCCGCACCGCTCCAGTTCCGCACCGCTCCAGTTCCGCACCGCCCCAGTTCCGCACCGCCCCGCTTCCGAGGAGAACCCATGGCCACACTGCTCTACCGACTCGGTGCCTTTGCCGTCCGACGCCGCTGGGCGGTGCTGCTGGTGTGGATCGTGCTGCTGGCCGGCGTCGGCGGCGCGGCGCTGGCGTTCAAGGGCGTGATGACCGATTCATTCTCGATCCCGGGAACGCAGGCGCAGCGGGCGTTGGACCAGCTCAACGCCAAGATCCCCGCCGCCGGCGGCGCGTCCGGCCGCATCGTGTTCGCCGCTCCCGCCGGTCACACCCTGGCCGAGCCGGACTACCAGCAGGCCATCAAGGAGGTGCTGGCCGGCACCAACGGCCTGCCCAAGGTCGAGGTGGTCATTCCGCCCGTGGCCGGCGCCAGCATCTCCCCCACGGGCGACGTCGGGTTCGCCCAGGTGCAGTTCGCCGGGCAGCTGACCGAGATTCCGGTGGGCACGCAGACCACCATCGCCGATCTGGCCGCCACCCACGAGGTGAACGGCCTGCGCATCGAATTGGGCGGTGGCGCGGTCAAGCAGGCGCCGTCCATCGGCTCGACCGAGGGTCTTGGCGTCGTCGTGGCGCTGGTGGTGCTGCTGATTACCTTCGGGTCCGTGGTGGCCGCCGGCATGACCATGCTGACCGCCCTGATCGGTGTCGCGGTCGGTCTCTCGGGCATCCTGTGGGCCTCCGGAGCCATCCAGATGTCCTCGACCGCACCGATTCTCGCGCTGATGATCGGCCTCGCCGTCGGCATCGACTATGCGCTGTTCATCGTCTCCCGGCATCGGGCCCAGACCCGGGCCGGGATGGTGATCGAGGAATCGATCGCCCGCGCCACCGGTACCGCCGGGTCCGCCGTGGTCTTCGCCGGGCTGACCGTGCTGATCGCACTCGCCGGGCTCTCCGTCGTCGGCATCCCGTTCCTGACCGTGATGGGCCTCGCCGCGGCCGCCACGGTGGCGATCGCCGTGCTGATCGCGGTGACGCTGGTGCCGGCGCTGCTCGGCTTCGCGGGCGACAGGGTATTACGGCGCAAGGACCGGGCCGCTCGGGCGGCGCTGGTCTCCGGTCAGGGCGTCGACCAGCATGCCGTGGTCGACCACGCGCAGAACCCGAACCGGTGGATCCGGATGGTCACCCGCCGGCCGGCGTTGGTGCTGATCGCGACGGTCGTCGGGATGGGCGTCATCGCGCTGCCCACCACGAAGCTGCACCTGGCTCTGCCCGACGACGGTTCGGGCAAGGTGACCTCGACCAAGCGGCAGGCCTACGACCTGCTGGCCGGCTCGTTCGGGCCTGGCTTCAACGGGCCGCTGATCGTGACGGTGGCGGCGCCGCCGGAGAAGTTGAAGGCCGCGATCAACACGGTGGTGGACGACGTCAACGCCCTGCCGGAGAAGCCGCGGGCAGCGGCGGCCGGCGCCTCGAAGGACGGCACCCTCGGCGTGGTCCAGGTGATCCCGGCAACGGGGCCGTCCAACGAGCTGACCCAGGATCTGGTTACCGACATGCGTCAGCGGGCCGGCGGCTGGGAGCAGGCCAGTGGCGCGTCCATTGCGGTGACCGGGCAGACGGCGGTGGCGATCGACGTGTCGGAGAAGCTGTCCAACGCGCTTCCGGTCTACCTGCTGATCGTGGTCGGGCTGGCACTGGTCCTGCTGCTGCTGATCTTCCGGTCCATCGTGGTGCCGGTGAAGGCGGCCCTGGGATTCCTGCTGTCGGTAGGAGTCTCGTTCGGGGCGGTGGTGGCTGTCTACCAGTGGGGCTGGCTCGGCGGGCTGTTCAACGTGGACACCCCGTCGCCGATCATCTCGTTCCTGCCGATCCTGCTGATCGGGGTGCTGTTCGGGCTGGCGATGGACTACCAGGTGTTCATGGTGTCCGGCATGCGGGAGGCGTACGTGCACGGCGCAGATGCGAAGCGGGCGGTGGTCGGCGGATTCACCGCCGGTTCACGGGTGGTGACCGCGGCGGCGATCATCATGACGTCGGTGTTCTCCGGCTTCATCCTGGCGCCGGACACCATCATCGCCTCGATCGGCTTCGCACTGGGCGTCGGCGTGCTGGCGGACGCGTTCCTGGTGCGGATGACGATCGTCCCGGCCGTGATGACGCTGCTGGGCAAGGCCGCCTGGTACATCCCGCGCTGGCTGGACAAGGTGCTGCCCAGCGTCGACATCGAGGGCGAGAAGTTGCTGGCGAAGTTGCGGTCGCAGGCGCAGGTCAACGGCGGTGTTCGCGAGCCGGAGCTCGCTGCCGCCGCTGGTGGACGGCATCGCGCGGCTGACTCTGCGCCGTAGACCTGCTCGCCGGTGACCGCCTCACGGCTGGACCTGGACGAATGGCAGTCCTAGAAGCTCTGCCACGGCAGCGATCTCGGCGGCTCGGTGGCCCACGCCCAGGGCCCAGTGGTGCGAGATGCCAGTGTCGCTCCACCGGTCCACCCAATCACCGGGATGGCAACCGAAGTCGACCCTCGAGGTGGTGTTGCCGATCTGCAGCAGCGGTCCCGGCACGACCGTCCCCTCCGAGGCGACCAGTGTGAAGGTGCCGTCCCGCTGCTGCGCGAGCCCGAAGGTG
>CAXSEW010000502.1:0-3601 GCA_964236185.1 uncultured Nakamurella sp.
TGGCCGGCGCCGGCGACCCGGGTGACAGCTCGACTTCGCCACCTGGTCGGCGAGAATCATCGGGTGGGGCACATCGGATCGACCGCGGTACCGGGTATGCCGGCCAAAGATGTGATCGACCTGCAGCTGGCGGTGCGCGACCTCGACCAGGCCGACGACCTCGCCGGTGCGCTGGTGGATGGCGGATTCCCCTTGGTCGCGGGTCTGATCCAGGACGTCGCGCACTCCGGCGCCGAGGGCGCGGGCGAACAGCGGCAATGGCAGAAAAGAGTCCATGTCAATGCCGATCCTGCACGAAGTCTCAACCTTCACTTGAGGGTGAGGGAAGCTCCCAATTGGTCTTTTGCGCTACGAATGCGTGACTGGTTACGGGCGAACCAGGATGCTGCCCGGTCCTATCAGCAGCTCAAGCAGGAGCTCGCCCGACGGCATGGCGGTGACCCGACGGTCGGTGCCTACGCCGAGGCCAAGGAGGACTACCTGGTCCAAGCCGATGCAGACAGCGCGGCCTGGGCGGTGGCCGTCGCCTGGAAACCATCCTGACCAGGGGTTTCACCTCCCGGCAGTCCACTGTCGGTGCTGCCGCGTAGCCTTTGGATCGTGGCTTTCGCGACCGAACATCCCGTCCTTGCAGTCTCCGACCACCGCCCTGTCGGCGACATCCCTCGTAGCACTGCGCGCTTCGAGGTGATCAGCGACTACCGTCCGGCAGGCGACCAGCCGACGGCCATCGACGACCTCGAGCGGCGGATCAGGGCCGGCGAGAAGGACATCGTGCTGCTCGGCGCCACCGGCACCGGCAAGTCGGCGACGACTGCCTGGCTGATCGAGAAGGTGCAGCGGCCGACATTGGTGATGGCACCCAACAAGACACTGGCCGCACAGCTTGCGAACGAGCTCCGCGAGCTGTTCCCCAACAACGCGGTGGAGTACTTCGTCTCCTACTACGACTACTACCAGCCCGAGGCCTACGTCCCGCAGACCGACACCTACATCGAGAAGGACTCGTCGGTCAACGCCGACGTCGAGCGGCTCCGGCACTCGGCCACGCACTCCCTGCTGTCTCGCCGCGACGTCATCGTGGTGGCGTCCGTGTCCTGCATCTATGGGCTCGGCACGCCGCAGTCGTACCTGGACCGGTCGCTGCCGGTCAATGTCGGTATGACGATGGACCGCGACGCGCTGCTCCGGGCGCTGGTCGACATCCAGTACTCGCGCAACGATCTCGCCTTCACCCGCGGTGCGTTCCGGGTCCGCGGTGACACGGTCGAGATCATCCCGGCCTATGAAGAACTGGCCATCCGCATCGAGTTCTTCGGCGACGAGATCGAGAAGCTGTACTACCTGCACCCGCTGACCGGCGACATCGTCCGCGAAGTGCCCGGGCTGCGGATCTTCCCGGCGACCCACTACGTTGCCGGGCCGGAGAGGATGGCCAAGGCCGTCGCCGCCATCGAGGACGAACTGGCCGGCCGACTCGCCGAGTTGGAGAAGCAGGGCGACCTGCTGGAGGCGCAGCGGCTGCGCATGCGGACCACCTACGACCTGGAAATGATCCGTCAGGTCGGGTTCTGCTCGGGTATCGAGAATTACTCCCGGCACATCGACGACCGGCCGGCCGGCACGGCGCCGGCGACGCTGATCGACTACTTTCCCGACGACTTCCTGATGGTCATCGACGAATCGCACGTGACGGTGCCGCAGATCGGCGCGATGCACGAGGGCGACGCCTCCCGCAAGCGCACCCTGGTCGACCACGGGTTCCGGCTGCCGTCTGCGTTGGACAACCGGCCGTTGACCTGGGAGGAGTTCGCCAGCCGCATCGGGCAGACCGTCTACCTGTCGGCCACGCCGGGCCCCTACGAGCTGGGTCGCAGTCAGGGTGAGTTCGTCGAGCAGGTCATCCGGCCGACCGGGCTGGTGGACCCCGAGGTCCTCATCAAGCCGACCAGCGGCCAGATCGACGACCTGATCGGCGAGATCCGCAAGCGGGTGGAGGTGGACGAGCGGGTACTGGTCACCACCCTGACCAAGAAGATGTCCGAAGACCTGACCGACTACCTGCTCGAGATGGGCGTCCGGGTGCGCTACCTGCACTCCGAGGTCGACACGCTGCGCCGGGTCGAGCTGCTGCGCGAACTGCGGATGGGCGAATTCGACGTCCTCGTCGGCATCAACCTGCTGCGCGAGGGCCTCGACCTGCCGGAAGTCTCCCTGGTGGCCATTCTGGACGCCGACAAGGAAGGCTTCCTGCGCTCGGGGACGGCACTGATCCAGACCATCGGCCGGGCCGCCCGTAACGTGAACGGTCAGGTGCACATGTATGCGGACAAGGTGACCCCCTCGATGGCCCGGGCCATCGACGAGACCAACCGGCGGCGGGAGAAGCAGGTCGCGTACAACCTCGAGGCCGGCCTGGACCCGCAGCCGCTGCGCAAGAAGATCAACGACATCCTGGAACGGGTCTATGCCGAGGCGCAGGACACCGTCGACGGGGCGACGCCGGTGCGGATGGGCGGCTCCGGGCGGAATGCCTCGCGTGGCCGGAAGGCCGCGGGTGAGGTCGGCGGCAGCTCCGGCGTGTTCGCCGGGCACTCCACGGCCGGCATGGCAAGGTCGGAGCTCGCCGATCTGGTGCAGCAGTTGACCGACCAGATGCTGGCGGCCGCTCGGGAGCTGCAATTCGAGCTGGCCGGGCGGCTGCGGGACGAGATCGGGGAACTGAAGAAAGAGATCCGCGACATGGATTCCGCGGGGGTCGGGGCGCGATAGTCCGTCGCTCCATCGACCTCCCGCGGTACCCCGCGACGCGGTGAACAGCGACGCGGCACCCTGCGACGCGATGACTCAACGACGTGACGATGTCAGAAGGGCGACACGGTGAGCGGTGCGGTGCAGTTCCAGATAGTGGTCGACGCCGGGAGTCCAGCTGTGCTGGCCGAGTTCTGGTCGATCGCCCTCGGTTACCGCCTGGATGACCCACCGCCCGGCTTCGAGACCTGGGAGGAGGCCCTGACGGCGTCGGACCTGCCGCCCGAACGGTGGGACGACGCCAGCGCCATCGTCGACCCGCACGGACCCGGCCCTCGGGTGTTCTTCCAGAAGGTGCCCGAGGCGAAGCAGGTGAAGAACCGCCTTCATCTGGATGTGAGCATCGGCCGCGGCATCGACGACCCGGAGCAGCGTTGGGAGACCGTCCAGATGCATGTCGAACGGTTGGTCGGAGCTGGCGCCACCGTCGTCGACGAGCGTCGCGGCGACTGGGGCGATCGGTGGGTGGTGCTGCTCGATCCGGAAGGCAACGAGTTCTGCGTGCAGTAGGCGTCGTTGCCGTGGAATCGAATTGCCGTCAGCTGGTGATGTCCTTGCGGCGGAAGCGCAGAACGGCCAGGGCGATCAGGACGACCGCGTAAGCCAGTCCGGAGAAAGCTCCGCGGATCATGTCGTCCCACCGTACCGGCGAGGCCAATGCACCCGTCCAGGCCAGCGAGTAGTGAGTCGGTAGCCAGTTGCGAAGGCCCCCCAGCGCGGTGATCTGGTCGAGGATCTGGGAGACGATGGACAGCAGCACGGCGCCGCCGACCGCGCCCAGCGGAGCGTC
>CAXSEW010000503.1:0-3600 GCA_964236185.1 uncultured Nakamurella sp.
GTGGTACTCCTCGTCGGACTGGATGGTGGTGGCGTAGTCCTTCTCGGTGCCCGACAGCAGACCGGCGGAGTTACCCTGCTGGTAGAAAGCTGCCTCGAGGTACTCGAGGGTGAGGGCGTAGTTCAGGACGTCGACGTCGTCGGCGAAATCTGCCGCCGACGCCAGCTTCCAACGGTTGTTCAGTGCCGACAGCGCCAGGGGCGCGTCCACCGTGCTCAGTTGACCTCGTACGAAATCACTTCTTGACATAGGATTTTCCTCCTTTTCGATCAGCTGATGAACGGCTTGACGGCGGCCAGGACAGTGGCCATATCGACGTGCTTTTCGATCTGATTCGGGAACGGGTTCCCGCCGATCAGCGTGGCGATGACCGCCGCGTGACGCGACTCGACGCCGGCGATGGAGGCTGCCGCGCCCAGGATGTCGCCGCTCTTGATCAGCGGAACCTGGCCGTGGTAGGCCGTGACGCCCAGTTCCTCGAACACCGAAGCGGTGGCCAGGAACTTGTCCTTGCTGTCGAAGATGCCAGCCGGGTAGGTGATCTTCGGCTTGTCGACCGGAGTGCCACCGAGCGCCTTGATGGTCTGGGTGACAGCAGCGACGTGCTGCTTCTCGTGGTCACCGATCGGGGTGATCAGTTCGAGCTCGCGGCCGGACAGGAAGCCCTTGGCGAGTCCTGTCGCGTAGAAATCGGACTCCAGGTATTCCAGGGTCAGCGCGTAGTTGAGGATGTCCAGGTCGCCCTTTGCCACTGCCGGCGCATTGGCCGCCGCATATGGCGCGTTCAGGACGCCGCCGGCCACCAGACTCGCTCCGACACCCACCAACCCTGCGTACTTCAGGAAGCTCCGGCGGTTCGTCTCGGAGCTGAACTGCAGCACCGGCTTTCCGTCGAAGAGCTGTGGATCTCCCATCGGTCGTTCCTTTCATTGGTTCTTCGTGTGCCTTGCGGACCTTGCCCTGGCGGTTGTCAGGGCCAATCTCGACGCAACAGAATTGCTGACTGGGTCTGCGCTGACGCAGGTGGTCGATCAGGTCAGGAACTCTCCAATCGGGTCGCCGAAACGGGTAGAGCAGCGATCGAGAGCAACGGCGACCGACCTTGGCGTGCAGTGGCTGGCTGGGGTCAGATCTCTTGGGCGATCGCTCCGAGGAGTCACGCTGTCCATCTGGCCGCCGGCCTCCACATGACACTCATTCGGGGCGGGGTGCGTGGTGGATTGCACGCTGCCTGTCCGCGTGTCAATTCACCCGTTCGGCGTAATTCTGATGGATCCTCTGGTCACCAGGCCACTGGAAGAGTGTCCACGCCGTGCACGACCGAGTATTCGTGGAACGAGATGTCGCCCATCGCCAGGTCGAGTCGAAGCTCGGGGAACCGGCGGAGCAGGGCGGGATAGGCGATCCGCAACTCCATCTTGGCCAGCTCGGCACCAACGCATCGGTGCGCTCCGTAGCCGAAGGCGAGGTGGGGCGAGATGCGTGTGGGGTCGAAACCTTGCATGTCCGGACCGAGGGCGGGATCGCGGTTCGCCCCGGACAGCGAGCACAGCACCATTTCGCCGGCGAGGATCTGCTTGCCGCCCAGCTCCAGGTCGGACCGGGCAAACCGGGGAAAGGCCACCTGCACCACGGTGAGGTAGCGGAGCATCTCCTCGACGGCCGGGCCGGCTGCGTCGTCGTCGCCGCGCAGTCGTGCTGCCGCGTCGGGATGGGTGAGCAGCAGTATGGCGCCCAGCGCCAGCATGCTGGCGGTCGTCTCGTGGCCGCCGATGAGCAACCCGTCGGCGAGGCCGGCCAGCTCCCGGTCGTCGATCTCGTCCCCGTGATCGCGGATCAGCATGCCGAGCAGCCCGTCGCCCGGGTGCTGGCGCTGGGCGGCGACCAGCTCGCTCATGTAGGCCAGCGACTCGCTGATCGCCTCCAACCCGGTACCGGCGCCGCCGAAGATGTCGAAGCGCGAGCCGCTGAGCCGCTGGAAGTCGGCGCGGTCGGGGTAGGGCACGTCCAGCAGTTCGCAGATCACCAGCGAGGGGATCGGCATGGCGAAGGTCTCCACCAGATCGACCGGAGAGCCGGTCGCCTGCATCAGGTCCAGCTGCTGCTCGACGATCTGCTCGATCCGCGGCACCAGGCGGGACAGTCGCCGCATGGTGAACTCGGGGGTGAGCGCCCGGCGCAGCCTGGTGTGCTGGGGCGGGTCGCTGAAGCCGAGGCCGCCCGGGTCCTGCGCAGCGGTGGCCTGGCCGCCCGCGCTCGCCACCACGTTGCTGAAGTCGTTGCTGAAACGGGTGGTATCGCCGATGACCGACTGCACATCCTGGTAGCCGGTCACCAGCCAGGCGGTGATGCCGAAGGGAAATTCCAGTTTGCTGACCGGCTCGTCGCGTTGCCGCTCCGCGAGCCCGGGCACCGGGTCGAGACCGTTCCGCATCAACGGCATGAATGCTTCAGTCATCTGTCCCTCGCCGATCTGGATCAACAATCCGCTGCACGCGCAGGAGTCAGTATTCCTGGCATCGCGGCTGGAATCCGAGCCGGACGGGCTCGACGAGGCCCGATCCGGTCACACCTCGATCGCCTCGCCGCTTCCGACGTCAGGGCCGTTTTGCGGCGCAGGCCGCGCAGACGCCGAACAGCTCGACCTGGTGGTCCAGTTCGACGTAGCCGTACTTCTCCGCCACCGACCGCGCCCACTGCTCGACTCCGGGCGCATCCACCTCCTGGGTCAGCCCGCAGGTCCGGCACACCAGGTGATGGTGGTGGGCAGGCTGGGCGCACTGCCGGTAGAGGACCTCGCCGGTCTCGTTCCGGACGACGTCCAGATCTCCGGCCGCAGCCAGCTCCTGCAGCGCCCGGTAGACCGTCGCCAGACCGACCGTGGAGCCGGACGTCCGGAGGGCGGCGTGCAGGTCTTGGGCGGAGACGAATTCATCGGTGCCGGCGAGCAGCTGCCGGATGACAGCCCGCTGCGAGGTATTGCGGCGCTGCGTCACCACCATCGGAACTCCTCGGCGCAGTCGGGCGGCCAGCCGGCCGAGGTGAGGACGGGTGATCGGACTATCCAGATCCTCCAGAGTACCGGCTGACCGCAATCGAACGGCCGCGCGAGGCGTTCCACACCGGCGCCTCATGACTGGGCCATTAGGGTTTGCTGTCATGACCCGCCGATCGGCATCGACGTTGCGACGTTGGTGGGTCGTTGTCGTCGTCTGCGGATCAATGATGTCGGGCGGGTGTACCGCCGCGGCCCCGTCGTCTCCTCCCGGCCCATCGGCTGCTGCCGTCGTGGCGACCACCGGAAACCCGGCCCGCACGGCGTCCACGGCCGCTCCGACCAGTCGGATCCCCACCCCGACCTCGATCGTCACCGCATCGACCCGCGCGACCGCATCGACCCCGGCGACCGCAGCAACCCCGGCGACCGCAGCAATCACCCGGACCGCCCTGACGACCCGGGCCGCCGCCGCCGCCACCCGCACGACGTCCGGCCCGGTCACCGCAACGGTGACCCGGACCAGACCCGGCGCAACGATCACCATCACGGTGGCGCCCCCGAGGGCGACGGCCGAGCCGGCCGCCGCCGACGGCGAATGTCCG
>CAXSEW010000504.1:0-3596 GCA_964236185.1 uncultured Nakamurella sp.
TGAGCGAGATGGCGCAGACGGCGGAGCGTCTCATCGTCATCGGGAAGGGACGACTACTCGCCGACCAGCCGATCGCGGAGTTCATCAACTCCGCCGGCCGGGCCACGGTGCTCGTCCGCTCCCCCGACGCTGCCCGCCTGCGGGACCTGCTCACCGGGCCGGCCGTCACCGTTACCGGCAGCCAGATCGGGGAATTGCAGGTCGGCGGGTTGACCGCCGAGAAAATCGGCGGGATCGCGTTCGAGCACCGCATCATGATCCATCAGCTGACCACCGTCACGGCGTCGCTGGAAGAGGCCTTCATGGAACTCACCAACGACGCAGTGGAATACCACGGCGGCACGAACACCGCGAAGGACGCCGCATGAGCACCACCACGGCAACGGCCCACTCCGCCGCCCCGATGCACCGCACCGTGCCGGTGCAACCGGTGTCACAGGGCAGGGTCATCGCCTCCGAGTGGGTGAAGTTCCGGACCCTGAGGTCCAGCTGGATCACCATGAGCGTCGCCGTCGCCGCGCTGGCGGTACTGGGATTGCTGATCGGCGTCATCACCAACGCCAACTGGGCTCACCTGGACGCCGACTTCGCCGCCCGCTTCAACCCGGTCGACGTCAGCCTGCGGGGCAGCAACTTCGCTCAACTGGCCATCGCCGTCCTGGGCGTACTGATCATCTCCGGTGAATACAGCACCGGGATGATCCGGTCCTCCCTGGGCGCAGTCCCGAAACGGTTGCCAGTGCTGTGGGCCAAACTCGTCGTGTTCGGCGCGTCGACCCTGGTGTTGATGGAACTCGCATCGTTCGCCGCGTTCTGGCTCGGACAGGCCGGTCTGGGCGTCCACGGCACCACCATCAACGCTCCCGGGGCGCTGCGGTCGGTGATCGGGACCGGCCTTTACCTGACCGTCGTGGGGCTGCTGAGCGTCGCACTGGGATTCATCATCCGGTCCACCGCCGGCGGTATCTCCGCGGTCGTCGGGCTGTTGCTGGTCCTGCCCGGAATCATGAACGTCCTCCCGCAAAGCTGGCAGCAACACATCTCTCCCTACCTGCCCAGCAACGCCGGCGCCGTCGTCACCACCGTGAGGGCCGACCCGGGCAGCCTGGCGCCCTGGACCGGATTCGGCGTGTTCTGCCTCTACACGGTCATCGCCATCGCCATCAGCGCCGTCCTGCTCAACCGACGCAACGCCTGACCACCCCGGGCCCGACGGCACGCCCACTCCCTCCTACAGGCCGCAACGGAGGACATGGCCGAGCAGGTCAGGGGAACAGGTGAACACGTTGTCCGGGAGGACTGACGAGGCCGACCACACCGTCGCACCACGAGCACGCCTCTGCACCACGAGCCTGGGGCTGTCCCAGGCATGCACTGCCGGAAGGAACAATAGGGAGCATGGCGCAGCCGGAGGTGGCCACCATTGTTGCGTCCGCGAAGCCTTCACCTGCGGCGGGGCGACCCGCACCCCCGGTGGTCGCTGCGCTGCCACCCAAAGTTGTGGGGTGGTGCCGGCGACACCCACTCCTCACCGACGCAGCGCAAGTCGCGTCGTTGGCGGTGCTGACCGGGGCGGACATCGCCCACCGCGGACATTGGATCGACTTCGCGTGGCAGTTGGCGTTGTGGCTGCCGGTGACCTTTCGCCGGATCGCCCCGATAACAGTGTTCATGACCGTCGGGATCGTCGCGGCCGGGCAGTGGGCTTTCGCTGTTCCCCTGGGCGGCGACCTGGCTGTACTCGTCGTCCTTTACACAGTCGCCGCTTACCGCAGTCGCATTCTGGCCGCCGCCGCCGCCGCTGTCGAGGTGGGCGTGGTACTGGTGGTGGTCCGGTTCGGTGCGGAGCTGTGGCCCAGGTTCCTGCTGCTGCTCACCATCCTGGTCGTCGCCACGTTGTGTCTTGGGCTGACCCAGCAGGCCCGGCGTGCGCATCTGGCGGCGTTGACTGACCGCGCGGAACGGTTGGAAAGGGAGGCAGAGCAGCAAGCTGAACTGGCCGCCGCGGCCGAACGTGCTCGCATCGCCCGCGAGATGCACGACATCACCGCGCACAGCCTGTCAGTGATGATCACCCTCGCCGACGGCGCACAACTGACCGGACAGCCAGAGCAGGCCCGCGCCGCGATGGCCCAGGTTGCCCGTACCGGCCGGCAAGCATTGGCAGATACCAGAAGAGTTCTCGACGTGCTGCGCAGTGAATCCGGCACGGCCGAACGGGAACCACTACCGGGCATCGAGTCTTTGGAGGCGCTGCTGGCCACCGTCCGTGCCACCGGTCTGCACACGACGTTGGCCGTTTCCGGGAACGTTTTCACCGTCCCGGAGACAGCGCAGCTAGCGATCTACCGCATCGTGCAGGAGGCGCTCACCAACACCCTCAAGCACGCCGACGGGCCGCGGCGCGCATCCATTCGCCTGAGCTACCAGCACCCTCAGATCACCGTGCAAGTCACCGACGACGGCAGACCGGCCGCGGCGCGCAGACCGCCGGCTCGGCAAGCAAGCGCGCACGGCCTGGCCGGCATCGGGGAGCGGGCGGCGTTGTTCGACGGCCGGCTCACCGCCGGAGAAATGCCCAGCGGCGGGTGGCAGGTCAGCGTGACCCTGTTGCTGCCCGACAGTCCACCACCCCCGGCGGAAGACGTGCATGAGCAACGCCCGCCGATCATTGGACCAGCAACCCGATGATCGGGGTTCTGCTTGTCGATGACCAACCGTTGATCCGTCTGGGCTTTCGCATGGTGCTGGAATCAGCGCCGGACCTACACCTCATCGGTGAAGCGGACAACGGTGCTGTCGCGGTCCGAATGACCCGCCAGCTCGACCCCGATGTGGTCCTCATGGATATCCGAATGCCGTTGATGGACGGTATCCAAGCCACCAGGGAGATCACCGCGATCGCACCCCGATCGAAAGTCCTCATCCTGACCACCTTCGATTTCGACGAGTACGCATTCGCCGCCCTCAACGCCGGGGCAAGCGGCTTTCTACTCAAAGACGCCGACCCGGTTGAGCTCATCAACGCCGTCCGCACCATAGCTCGCGGCGACGCGGTCATCGCCCCGCGGATGACCCGGCGCCTGCTGGATACATTCGCCGCCCGCATGCCTACCCCAGGAACGCCGTCCCGCGAACCGGGCAATCTCGACAACCTCACCCCGCGGGAACGTGAAGTCCTCATCGAAGTGGCCGCCGGCCGTTCCAACAGCGAGATCGCCGACCGACTTGTCGTGGCCGAAACTACCGTCAAGACTCATCTCGGCCGTATCCTCGCGAAACTGGAGCTGCGGGACCGGGTGCAAGCCGTTGTCTTCGCCTACCAGAACGGACTGGTGGAGGGCACGCGAATCAGCGAACCATGAACCGACGTCTCAACAAGTCGTGAGTAAAGGCCTTACATTCCACCCAGCAGCTAAAGCTGATGAGGCGCAAACTTTTGGTGGTCCGTGAATGAAATTGTTTTCCGGGTTGCTTCTTCAAGATTGTGAATCCGCTACGTAATTGGCACTGTTTCCAAAATAGGTGACGGCCGACAGCATTAGCCTCAAACTTTCGTGAGACACCCGACCCGGCCTGTGTGCGATAGATCGGTC
>CAXSEW010000505.1:0-3581 GCA_964236185.1 uncultured Nakamurella sp.
CAGGCCGTGCCGCTGGTCCGGCCGGAGCTCGTGGGCCCGGTGGTGCGGTTCGCCCGCGCCGACGCCGGTGGCAATGCGATCAACGAGGCGCTGGTGGCCCGTCCGGGTCTGTGGCTGGGCAAGGCGCTGGTGTACTCCGACGACCGCGGCGTCGACGGCGCGGTGAACGGCATGGCCACCGGGCTCGCTGCGCTGTCGAACGTCTGGCGCCGCTGGCAGAGCGGGTTCGTCCGGTCCTACGCCCTGTCCATGCTGTCCGGGACGTTCCTGGTCATCGCCGCCCTGCTCGTGGTGAGGTTCTCGTGAACCAGCATCTTTCAACCCCAAAGAGTGTCGGCTGGGAGATCGCGTGAACGGCTCATTTTTCCTGCTTTCACTCATCGCGCTGCCACTGGTCGGCGCGGGAGTCGTTGCGGCGATGGGAAAGTCGCCGGCGCGGACGGTGAAGTTCGTCGCGCTGGGCTTCTCGCTCGTCGAGCTGGTTCTCGCCGCTGCGCTGTGGGTCGTCTACCGAAACGAGGACACCGTGGTGACGACGACGACGAATACCAGGCCGATCACCCCTGGAATCCAGGACCTGACGACGCAGTTCCCACAGCCGCCGTCCTTCCGCGAAACCTTCTCGATCGACTGGATCCCGTCGTTCGGCATCCACTTCTCCCTCGGCGTGGACGGCATCTCGCTGGTGATGATCGCGCTCATCGCGTTCCTGGTGCCGATCGTGCTGGGCGCCTCCTGGGAGGAGCGGCTGCCCGAGGGCCGGACCATCGGCGGCTACTTCGCCCTGATCCTGGTGATGCAGGCGGCGATGACCGGCGTTTTCGCCGCCACCGATGTCTTCGTGTTCTACGTGATGTTCGAGGTCATGCTGATCCCGATGTACTTCCTGATCGGGGCATTCGGCGGTCTACGTGGCACCTACGCGGCGACCAAGTTCTTCCTCTATTCGCTCATCGGTGGCCTGCTGATGCTGGCGTCGATCATCGGCCTGTACGTCGCCTCCGGCCGGGTGCCGTCGCGGGTCGCGGCCGGGCTCGGCGGGACGCTGGACTGGGCCACGCTGCGCGGCGTCGCCCACGAGATACCGAGTTCGACCCAGCTGTGGATCTTCGCCGGGTTCGCCATCGCGTTCGCCATCAAGGCGCCGCTGGTGCCGTTCCACACCTGGCTACCGGACGCCGGTTCCGAGGCGCCGGTCGGCGCCGGCACACTGCTGGTCGGCGTGCTGGACAAGGTCGGCACCTTCGGTTTCCTGCGCATCTGCCTGCCGCTGCTCCCGGCGGCGTCGAGCAAGCTGGCCTGGCTGATCATCACCCTGGCGGTGATCGGCATCCTCTACGGCGCGATCGTCGCCGCCGGCCAGAGCGACCTGAAGCGGTTCGTCACCTACACCTCCATCGCGCACTTCGGCTTCATCGCGCTCGGCGTCTTCGCGTTCACCACCCAGGCGATCAGCGGCGCCGTCCTGTACATGGTCAACCACGGGCTGGCCACGGCCCTGCTGTTCCTGGTCGTCGGGATGCTGACGGCGCGGGGCGGAACCAGGAACATCAGGGACTACGGCGGGGTCGGCAAGGTGGCGCCGGTGCTCGCCGGCTTCTTCCTGATCGGCGCGCTGGCCACCATCGCGATGCCGGGCACGAACTCCTTCGTCTCCGAGTTCCTCGTGCTGATCGGCACTTTCACCCGCCACCCGGTGTGGTCGATCATCGCCACCACCGGCATCGTGTTGGCCGCTGTCTACATGCTGTGGATCTACCAGCGCACGATGACCGGGCCGGTGCGTAGCGACGCCGTGCTCGAGTCCGACGGCGGTAGGGGAAGGCACGCGTCCGGGCCCGCCGGTTCCACCGGAATCTCGACGCCCACCGACTCGCACGGCAGCTCGCCCTACGGTGCCGCCGAGCCGCAGCCGCACGGGGCGGTCGCCGTCGCCTCGGCGCCGGCTGCGGTGCGCTTTCGATTCGGTGACCTGAACAAGCGCGAGATCGCCGTGCTCACGCCGCTGGTCGTACTGATCATCTTCCTGGGCCTCTACCCGAAGCCGGTGCTGGACGTCATCAACCCGACGGCGCAGCGGACCGTGGCCCAGTCCTGCCACACGGATCCCGCCATCCCCCATCCGGTGCCGACGCCGAGCAACACCGCCTACAGCAGCACCCTGTCCGTGACGGAGGATTCGTGCCAGTGAGTGCTCTGCTGTCCGCCGCGCTCGTCGCGGCGCCCACGGACCCGATCGTCGCGCCCTCGGTCGACCTGACCGCGGTGATGCCGGTGCTCATCGTGCTCGGCGCGGCCTGCATCGCGGTACTGCTGGAGGCGGTGCTGCCCCGCGCGCAGCGCTACCCGGCGCAGCTCGGCCTGGCCGTGCTGGCCATCGTCGGGGCCGGCGTGTGGACCATCGTCGAAGGACTCGACAACCGTTACGCCGTCACGTTTTCGGGGGCCATCGCGGTGGACGGCGGCACCTACGTGATGTGGGGTGTGCTGCTCGCGCTCGCCCTGGTGTCCGTGCTGCTGATGGCGGACCGGATATCCGAACCGGGCGGGGCATTCGCCGCCCAGGCGTCGGTCCGGGTGGGCTCCACCCGGGACCGCACGCAGACGCTGGTCGCCGCGCCGATGCAGACCGAGGTCTTCCCGCTGACGCTGTTCGCCATCGGCGGCATGCTCGTCTTCCCTGCGGCCTCGGACCTGCTGACGCTGTTCGTGGCGTTGGAGGTGCTGTCGCTGCCGCTGTACCTGCTGTGCGGCCTGGCCCGCCGGCGGCGGCTGATCTCGCAGGAGGCGGCCGTCAAATACTTCCTGCTCGGCGCGTTCACCTCGGCGATCCTGCTCTACGGCATCACCCTCATCTACGGCTATGCCGGCTCGATCAAGTTCTCCGCCATCGCCGCGAAGGCGAGCGCCGGTGGGACGAGCGACCTGCTGCTGCTGGTCGGCATCGGCCTGCTGGTGGTCGGGCTGCTCTTCAAGGGCTCGGTCGGCCCGTTCCACATGTGGACGCCGGACGTCTACCAGGGCGCCCCGACCCCGGTGACGGCGTTCATGGCTGCGTGCACCAAGGTCGCGGCGTTCGCGGCGATGCTCCGGGTGTTCTCGGTGGCCATCGGCCCGATGGCGTGGTCCTGGCGGCCGGTGCTGTGGGTGGTGGCGATCGCGTCCATGCTGATCGGGTCGATCATCGGCATCACCCAGACCGATATGAAGCGGGTGCTGGCCTACTCCTCCGTCGCCCACGCCGGCTTCATCATCTTGGGCGTCATGTCGCTCAGCCAGCGGGGCGCCTCCGGCACGATGTTCTACCTGCTGACCTACGGCTTCGCGACGGTCGGGTCGTTCGCGGTCTTCACGCTGGTCCGCAAGGGCGGCGGCGAGGCGTCCAACCTGTCCGACTGGGCCGGCCTGGCCAAGCGCTCGCCGGTGCTGGCCGCGGTGATGAGCCTGTTCCTGCTCTCCTTCGCCGGGATTCCGCTGACCAGCGGGTTCATCGGCAAGCTCACCGTGTTCACCGCCGCCATCGACGCCGGCATGGCGCCGCTCGTGGTGGTCGCCATGATCGCGACGGCCATCACGGCCTA
>CAXSEW010000506.1:0-3553 GCA_964236185.1 uncultured Nakamurella sp.
GGCGATGTCGCCGGCCGGCATCCGGTCGAGGAGGTGGACGACGGTCGCGCCGTTGAGTGCGCCGGTGGCCCCGGTGATGACGATCATGGTCAGTCCCTTTCATAGCAGTGGAAACACCTAGAGCGTATCAACGAAACACGGGCGATAGCAGAACTCCGTTATCGTTGGTCCATGCCCCAGGTGATCGATGGCCGCAGCGACGCGCGAATGCGGATCGTCGACGTTGCGGCGCGGCTGCTCCGCGAGGAGGGGCCGTCGGCGGTCACCACCAGGGGGGTGGCCGAAAGAGCCGGCGTGCAGGCTCCGACGATCTATCGCCTCTTCGGCGACAAGGACGGTCTGCTGGAGGCCGTGGCCGAGCACACCATGGCCACCTACGTATCTGTGAAACATGCTGCTGTGCAGGCGGCTTCGGCAGCCGATGTCGATCCGCTCGAGGATCTGCGGACTGGATGGCAGATGCAGATCGACTTCAGCATCGCCAATCCAGCTGTGTTCCGACTCCTGAGCGAGCCGCACCGGGTGCTGCACTCGCCGGCGGTGCAGTCGGGCAATCGGGTCCTGCAGGCGCGGGTCCACCGGCTGGCGATGGCGGGTCGGCTCCGCGTCAGCGAGCAGCGCGCTGTCGGCCTCATCCAGGCAGCCGGCGTCGGCGCTACCCAGACGCTGCTGGCCACTCCGACCGAACGCCGTGATCCCGGCTTGGCCGACGCGCTGTTCGAGGCCTTGCTACGAGAGATTCTCCCCGACCCGGTCGAGGCGATCGGCTCCGGTCCGGTCGTCGCAGCAGTGACACTGCGCGCCAGTGCTTCTCGGCTGGACGTGCTCACGGCAGCCGAACAGCAGTTGCTCGCCGAGTGGCTCGATCGCGTCATCCGCGACCGGTGACTCGGTGCGGTCCGCCGCGTCGAGGTTCCCGCCGTGACGATGCTGCACGTGCACCCTCCGCGCCGTGAGCCGGAGGCAAGCAGCTAGGGCCCAACACAGGCAGCGTCGACGGCCACCGACCCAGCACCGCCGGGCCAGAGCCACACCATCGCCGCCGAGCCGCGGGCGTCAGCGCACCCGCACCACTTCGAATTCGCAGGCGGGCGAGGCGATCTCGTCCTGCGCCTGGATCAGCTGGATCTCCCGCGCGCCGCTGCTCAGCGTGCGGCGGAGGATCGCATGCACGGACGACGCGACCTTCGCCAGCGCGGATTCGATGCCCTGCGGCAGGTGGGCGAGGAACAGCGCGGCGGTGACGTCACCCGCGCCGTTGACCGAGATCGGCAGGTGCGGTGTGGTCACCAGGAACGCTCCGGTCGGGTCGACGGCGAGCAGACCGATGCTCTCCGTGTCCGCACCACCCTCGCCATCTGCTCCGTCCGCTGTGCGCGCCCCGACGGCGTCGTCCCCGGTCGGACCGGGTCCGCCGCGGAGGCGTTCGACGGAGGTGACCAGCACCGTGGACGGCCCGGTGGACCGCACCCGGTCGACCGCGTCCAGCAGCGCTGGCAGGTCGACCAGCTCTCCGATGTCCACACCGGCCAGGTAGGCCAGTTCGAAGACGTTGGGCGTGATGATGTCGGCCACCGGCACCACTTCGTCGCGCATCAGTTCCGGCACTCCGGGCAGCACGAACATCCCGCGGCCGACGTCGCCGAGGACCGGATCGCAGCAGTACACGGCCCGCGGGTTGAGCGCCCGCACCCGGGCGACGGTCCGCAGCACGACCTCGGCCACGCCCGGCGATCCCTGGTAGCCGGTCAGCACCGCATCCACCTCGGCCAGCGCGCCGCGGTCGTCGATACCCGCGATGACCTCGGCGACCACAGCGGGATCGAGCACCTGCCCACGCCAACTGCCGTATCCGGTGTGGTTGGAGAAGTGGACGGTCAGCACCGGGTACACCTCGTGGCCGAGCCGCTGCAGCGGGAAGGTGGCGGCGCTGTTGCCGACGTGCCCGTAGGCCACCGACGACTGGATCGACAGGATGCGCATGGTCGGTCAGCCTAGGGACCGACCCCGGCCTCGGTGCGACGCGCCGGGACACCGTGGGAGAATCCTCACACCGGTCCACCGCAGCGCGAAATGCGCGCAGGGCCGCCCGTGCCTACCGCGCCGGCGAGCGGAATGCGTTCGAGGACAGCAGTCGAGGGAGAGCAGAGATGGCCGGACCCATGGCTCAGCACGACGTCGAGCGCTCCTTCGCCGATGGACCTGCAACCGCGCCGCACCCCGCGCTGGTGCTGCCGGCGGCCCAGCTCGCCGGCCGCATCCAGCATGCCCTGGTCGGCCAGGCGATCACCGAGCGACAGGTGCGCGAGCACGTGCAGGAGGCCCTGCGGTACGACTTCGACGCTGCCATCGTTCCGCCGTCGTGGGTCTGGGCCGCCCGCGCCGAGATGCGCGGCACGGCCGGCCGGGTCGGCTCGTTCATCGACTACCCGTACGGCAACGGCACCACCGCAGGACGGGTGGCCGAGGCGAAGGCGCTCGTCGATGCCGGCGTCGACGAACTCGACTCGACGGTCAACATCGGGTATCCGCTGTCCAGCCGGTACGACGAATTCGCTGCCGACATCAAGGCCGTCGTCGACGCCGCCTCCCCGGTCGGGATCAAGGTGATGCTCGAACTGCCGCTGCTGGATGCCCGGCAGCGGCAGCGGTGCGTCCAGGCCGCCATCGACGCCGGGGTGGCATTCGTCGGCAACGCCTCACGCGGAGCCGTCGGCATCGCCGACCCGTCGACCATCTCCTACCTCCGCGGTGTCGTACCGGATTCGGTCGGCGTGAAAGCGGCGGGTGGAATCAAGACGATCGAGCAGGTCCGCGCCGTCCTGGTGGCGGGCGCGGACCTGGTCGGTACGTCCTCCGGTGTCCGAATCGTGACCGGCGGCGGCCCGGTGCGCGGTTCGCTGTACTCGTACTGACCCCGGCGAACCGGGCCGGTGCCCACGCCCGCGGCCGGCGTTCCCGCAGGTGTCGACCGGTGGCGACCGTCGACGGTGTCTCAATCGTGATCTATTTGGATGGGCAGTGACCCAAAGGTGACCTTCGCCGGGCTTGACAAGGGCGAACACCGGTCCATAGTTTGTTGGACGGCTGACCTTCCCGTGAAGTTCATCACTGATCGAACCGCCGGCTCGTTGTAGCGCCGGTTCTCCGCAGTGCTGTGCTTCGGCGATCACCGGGTGATCGACCAGGGAGTGGCCCGAACACCCGGCGTACCGCGCCGTGGTGGCCGAACAGCAAAGGACACCGATGTCTTCAGGCGTTGCGCTCACGCGCCATGCACCTCCCGCCCCGGCCGAACCGGCCGACGTGGCCCCTTTTGCCCCCGCTGTCGGCCGACCTCCTGCCGGCTGACCCGGCTGCTGCGCACTGCCCTGCTGCCGACGGCAGCTGTTCCTCTTACGACAACTCGCGACTTCGGTCCGGGTTCTGCTTGTTCACGCCGCGGCCGCCTGGCCGTCGGTGCTCCAACAGAAAGGAAAGTACATGCGGTTCAAGTCTTCCGCCGCTCTCGGCCTGGTCATGGTCGGGACGCTCGCGGTTGCCGCCTGTGGCA
>CAXSEW010000507.1:0-3552 GCA_964236185.1 uncultured Nakamurella sp.
CAGGTGCAGCGCCACCGCGCTGACCCCGGTCACCCCGGCGTCGACCAGCTCGCGCACCACACCGGTGAGCTGCTCGTCGGTGTCCGTCAGGTAGGGCAGCACCGGCGCCACCAGCACGCCGCACGGCAGCCCCGCCCCAGTGATCCGCCGGATCAGGTCCAGCCTCGCCTTCGGCGACGGCGTTCCCGGCTCCAGCGCGGCCTGTAGTTCCGGGTCCAGCAGGGCCAGCGAGACGGCCAGACCCACCGGCACCTGCTGCCGCGCGGCGACCAGCAGCGGCAGATCGCGGGACAGCACGGTCCCCTTGGTCAGGATGGAAAACGGCGTGCCGCTGTCGGCCAACGCCCCGATCACCCCGGGCATCAGGGCGTACCGGCCCTCGGCCCGCTGGTAGGGGTCGGTGTTGGTGCCCATGGCCACGTGCTCGTGTCGCCAGCTGGGCCGCGCCAGCTCCCGGCGCAGCACGTCCGCGACGTTGATCTTCACCACGATCTGGGTATCGAAGTCGTGGCCGGTGTCCAGCTCGAGGTACGCGTGGGTGCCGCGGGCGAAGCAGTACACGCAGCCGTGGGTACAGCCGCGGTACGGGTTCAGCGACCATGGGAATGGCATCGGCGACGTGGTCGCGACGCGGTTCAGCGCGGATTTGGCGTGCACCTCGTGGAAGGTGACGCCGGCGAACTCCGGCGTGCGCACCGTCCGCACCAGTCCTGCGATCCGGGCCATGCCCGGCAGGGCGCCCTCATCGGTCGCCATCAGCTGCTGATCCCATCGCACTCCGCTATTCGAACACATGTATGACCGACGAGCAAGTGCTGCGCTCCTGCCGAGTTTGGCGCACCACTGCCCGGCGACACCGGTGGCGGTGGCCTAGAGTCAGCTATCCGTCGACGAGGGGAAGCCGATGAGCCTGTGGGACAAGCGACCGGACATGGTCGTGCACAACGTCGATCCCTACAACGCGGAGTCCGATCCGGTCGTCCTGCACGAGCATTTCCTCACCGACACCGATCGCTTCTACAGCCGCAATCACGGGCGCATCCCCGACGTCCCGGTCGATGAGTGGTCGCTGACCATCGACGGGCTGGTCGGCACACCGCAGGTCTTCGGGCTGGACGAGCTGCGGCGCCGGTTCGAGCCGGCCACCATCACCGCAACACTGCAGTGTGCCGGCAACCGGCGTGCCGATCTGGCCGAGTTCAAGCCGATCCCCGGTGAGCCATGGGGTCCGTCCGCGATCTCCACCGCGTCCTGGTCCGGCGTCCGGCTGGCGGACGTGCTGGCCGCTGCCGGGGTCGATCCGGCGGCCGCCCACGTCGAGTTCTCGGCGCCCGATCTGGCGGATGAAGTGCACCCGCCGGAGGCCTACGGAAGCTCGATCCCGCTGGGCAAGGCCTGCTCGCCGGACGTGCTCATCGCCTGGTCGATGAACGGCGGTCCGCTACCTCGGCTGCACGGTGGCCCGGTCCGCATCGTGGTGCCCGGCTACATCGGGGCCCGCAGCGTCAAGTGGGTGGACCGGATCACCGTACGGGAGAGCCCATCGGAGAACTTCTACCAGCAGGTCGCCTACCGGTTGCGGCCGGCGGACGCCGACACCGACTCGAGCCCGCGGGGTTCCGGTGTGTCGCTCGGCGTCCTGCCGGTCACCTCGGCGGTGCTGGTGCCGGCCGATCACGCGACCGTGCAGCCCGGACCGCTGAAGGTCAGCGGATACGCCTTCAGCGGCGGCGGCCGGGAGATCGCTCGGGTCGAGGTGTCGGTCGACGGCGGCTTCCGCTGGACGCAGGCGGAACTGTACGAGCGGGCCGGCCCATGGGCCTGGACGCTGTGGCGCGCCACCGTGGACGTCGGCGTCGGCACGGTGGACGTCGTTGCCAGGGCGTGGGACGACTCGGCCAGCACCCAGCCGCAGACACCGGCCCAGGTGTGGAACGACAAGGGCTACATGAACAATTCATGGCCCCGGGCCCGGCTGACGGTGGCCGCCACCGCCACGCACTGATATCAGGGCGCTACCGCTTGCTGCAGGAGGTCCGCGACGGCGACGGGTACCGCATCCAGCGCTACCGGCTGCTGATCGCCGGAAACAAGGTCTCTCACCATCACGGTGCCCTGTTCGAGGTCCCGATCGCCGGCGATGAGCGCCACCCGCGCACCGGACGCGTCGGCGGACTTCATCGCCGCCTTGAGTCCCCGGCCACCGTAGGACCGGTCGACCCGGATGCCCAGAGCACGCAGCCGCCCGGCCAGCACGGCGAGTTCCCGGGAGGCGGCCGCGCCCATCGGCACGCCGTAGACCTCGCAGCGCGCCGGTGACCCGACCGTCACACCCTCCGCCTGCGCGGCCAGCACCGTGCGGTCGACGCCCAGGCCGAATCCGATGCCGGACAGCGGCTGCCCGCCCAACTCGGCCATCAGCCCGTCGTACCGGCCGCCGCCGCCCACGCCGGACTGGGCGCCGAGGCGCGGGTGCACGAATTCGAACGTCGTCCGGGTGTAGTAGTCCAGGCCGCGGACCATCCGGGGATTGATCGTGTACGGCACCTGCAGCCGGTCCAGGATGGCCAGCACCTCGCGGAAGTGCTCGCCCGATTCGGCCGACAGGTGGTCCAGCATCAACGGCGCATCGGTCAGCATCGCCTGCACGTCCGGACGCTTGTCGTCCAGCACCCGCAGCGGGTTGAGCCGGGCGCGCTCCCGGGTGGCGTCGTCCAGCGGTAGATCGGCCAAGAACGCCTGCAGGAGCTCCCGATAGGCGGGCCGGTCGACGGCGTCGCCCAGCGAGGTGATCTCCAGCCGGAAGCCGGTCAGCCCGACCGCCCGGAAAGCCTCGTCGCCGACCGCGATGACCTCTGCGTCCAGGGCCGGGTCGTCGGTGCCGATCGCCTCGATGCCGACCTGCTGCAGCTGCCGGTACCGGCCGGCCTGCGGCCGCTCGTACCGGAAGAACGGGCCGGCGTAGACGAGCTTCACCGGCAGCGACCCACGGTCCAATCCGTGCTCGATCACTGCCCGCATGACGCCCGCGGTGCCTTCGGGGCGCAGCGTCACCGAGCGGTCGCCGCGGTCGGCGAAGGTGTACATCTCCTTGGAGACCACATCGGTGGACTCCCCCACTCCCCGGGTGAAAAGGGCGGTGTCCTCGAAGACCGGGAGCTCGATCGGTGAGTAGCCGGCGCGGTCGGCAGCTGCGACCAGGGTGTCGCGCACCGCAGCAAAAGTCCGCGACAGCGGCGGAACGTAGTCCGGGACGCCCTTGGGGGCGGAGATGGTGCTGGCGGAGATGTTCCTGATCAGGGCCATGGGAAGGTCATCCGTCGTCTCTGCGGCCGGCGGGCCGCTGCTGGGAGGTCCTGCTGTCGGGTGTGCCGCCGCGGCCGATGCGCCGGGCGGTGCGGTGATCAGGCGTGCGCCAGCCCGACCAGGAACGGGTTCGCGGCGCGTTCGGCGCCGATCGTGGTGGTCGGGCCGTGACCGGGCAGCACCACCGCGTCGTCGGGCCGGCTGAGCAGCTCGCGGGCGATGGATTCCAGCAGCTGCGGAGTCGAG
>CAXSEW010000508.1:0-3543 GCA_964236185.1 uncultured Nakamurella sp.
CGGTCCACACGTCGACCCACTCGCCGGCGGGTAGGTAGGTGCTCCATTCGGTGGCGCCGGGATGGGTGACGGGGTTGACCAGGAGGTCGTTGCCGAGTTGGTACTGATGGGGGTGGTTCCAGATCTGCGGGTCCTCGGGGTAGTCGAAGAACAGTGCCCGCATGAGTGGCCGGCCGGTGGTGATGGTGGTGCGGGCCTGTTCGGCGAGGTAGGGGACGAGGCGTTCCCGTAGGTGGGCGTAGCGACGGAACACGGGCAGGACTCGTAGGTCGCCGGTGGTGTGTTGGACGTGCCATGGGGTGCGGTCCCGCAGGGGTGGGCGGTGGTGGTGGAACTCGGAGTGGTACTGCATGATCGGCATGAATGTGGCTGCGGCGGCGGCGCGGAGGTACAGCTCGGCGTCGGGGACGGGTCCGGAGAAGCCGGCGAGGTCCCATCCCCAGTACAGGATTCCGCTGGCGGATGCGGTGAGGCCGGCGGTGATGGAGGCGCGGAAGGCTTCCCAGGTGGAGTTTTCGTCGCCGGCCCAGATGATGCCGTGGGCCTGGGTGCCGGTGAACCCTGATCGGGAGAACGTGACCGGCGCTTTGCCGGCGGAGCGGAGCAGGTCGCCGAACGCTCGGGCGTAGTGGACGGGGAACAGGTTGTTGCCTTCGTCGCCGCGGCGGCCGTCGGCGTAGCGCAGGTCTCGGCCCCAGGCGTGTTCCCCGCCGTCGGTTTTGAATCCGTCGACGTCCAGGTCGGTGAGCAGGTAGCGGCGTTTGTCGGTCCACCAGTCCCGGGTCCGTTGCACCGAAAGGTCGGGCATCAACGCTTGGGGGAACCACCAACCGCGGTTGCGATAGGGCCGGCCGTCGGCTTCCAGCACCGCATGGCCGTGGGCGATCATCGCGTCGGCGTCGGCGCGGGCCTGACCTTGGGGGTGGGGCCGCATCTTCTGCAGCGGGATCTGCCACAGGATTACCTTGATGCCGCGGGTGTGCAGGTCGGCGATCATCCCGGCGGGGTCGGGCCACGCCCCGGTGTAGGCGAAATCCTCAGCCTTGTGGGCGGTTCCGTCGTTGTTGATCTGGTATTGGGCATCGCGGAAAATTGTGATGCCTTCTTCGTCGCTCCATGCCTCGATGACGACGGCGCCGACGGGGATGTCGTGTTCGCGGTGGCTGTCCATCCGCTGCAGGACGAGTTGTTGGGTGTTCCATTCGTTGCCCGAGGCCCACAGCCGGAACACCCAGTCCGGCAACTCTTCCGGCCGTCCGACCTCTGCAAGGAACTGGTCGAGCACCTCGGTCGGCGTGCCCGTGTAGATCTCCACCTCGAGTTGTTCGGTGTCGGCGCCGCCGACATCCACCTCGATGGTCAGCTGGTCGGGGGTGGTGGCGGCGACGTCGTACCAACTGCGCCGGGTGGTCCGGATGTGGAACCCCCAGCCTTCGCCTGTGGCGGAGGTGAAGTGCGCGAACGGCATCGGCAGGTAGGTGCGGCCGTGGGCGGCCTGCGATTTGTACTGCTCGAACACCACCGCATCCAGCGCGCGGCCGCGCTGGTCCAACGCGTCGAACCGCTCTCCGAACCCGACGACATGCTCGTCGGGTTGCAGGTGCAGCGCGAAGCGGACTCGGTCGACGCCGGCGGCGCTGCGGCGCCACTGCACGCTGCCGGCGATCAGCCGGTCCGACGGGACGGTCAGTTCGCTGCCGTCCGCGTCGCTGGACCACTGCACCGGGTCGAGAAGGTAGCGGCGGCTGCGGCGCTGCCGCCCGTCGGCGGCAGTCGCCTGGAAGGTGTAGTTGTAGCGGTGACCTGCTTGCAGCAGCGGGGTGGTGACCTGCCAACTGCGGCCACCGGAGCGTTGGGCTTTGGCCTGCGCTGCGGCGAGGTGCCCTTCCCCGCCGGCGTGGGCGGACAGCTCGAGCCCGGTCGGCTGGGTCGGTGCCAGCGGCAATTCAGTGGTGCTGCTGGCGCCGTCGGCTGCGGTGTCGGTCCACTTGCAGGTGATGGCGGTGACGGTGGGCGCCGCCGCTACCCCGAGGGTGATCGACTCCCCCACTTCGGGTTGGGCGGGGATGCGTTGGTCGGCGGTGGTGGCGTAGGGGTGTTCGGAGCCGTAGGGGCGATGCCGGATCACCGTTGGTCGTCCTTGGGTCGAAGGCCGAGTTCGTCGGCGAGGATGAGGAACATTGCGTGGGACCACAGCAGCGGGCGTGCGACCGTCCCCCACCGGTCGATCCATTCCTGCCGGTGCTCCGGATGCAGCAGATGGTCCTCGACTTGTTCGGGCATGTCCCCGGCCGGGTCGGCCTGGCCGGCGGCCCACCGCAGATACCGCCACGCGGCGTCGACATCGCCTGCCGCGACGGCGTTCCAGCCGACCAGGCAACTGAGCAGCAGCCACTGCCCGCCGCCGTAGAACACGTCCGCGGTGAATCGGTGCACCCCGCCGTCGACGTCCAGGTCGGCGGCGATCTTCTTGAGGGTCGCGGCGGCGAGGGGGTCGTCGAAGGGGACAACGCCGAACGGCACGACGCACGCCGCGAGGGAGGCGTCGACCGCGTCCGTACCGATCCACTTTGTCAGGTGCTGCTCGTTCCCGTTGCCAGTGACGGCGTCGGTGAGGATGGTGTGCAGCAACGTTTCCGCCGCTTGTTGTGCTCGACCGCGACGGTCGTCGTCCAGGCCGGGTAGGTCGGCGGCGGCGAGCAGCCCGGCGCGGACGGCGGCGAGAGTGGAGGTGTGGCGGTGTTCGGAGTGTTCCTCCCACCAGTCGAAGCACGCGTCGCCGCCGAAAGTGGCGAGGTAGTCCACGGCGACGTTGACCGCTGGGATCCACCGGTCGGCGGCCAGGTGGTGCCGTTGCTGATGCTGGTGCAGCGCCCACAACCACATGCCGTATCCGTCGGTCTGAAAGTCCCACCACTCATCGTCGCCGTCCCGCCCGGCGAGGGTGAACCGGGTCGGCAGCATCCGGCCGATGTCGAGGTCCTCACCCGCGGTGCGGGCGGTGACCAGGGTCTGCACGAGTTCTGCTCGGGCGAGAAGGACGTCGGCGACCCAGCTGTGGAAACGGTCGGCCGATTCGACCTGGCCCCAGCGGGACATCGCTTCGGCGGTGAACGACCCATCGCGGAGCCACGCGTAGCCCTGGTAGGCCGAGAACGTCGGCGACGCCGGGTACGCGCCGGAATCATCCTGGAACTGCAGGATCACCTCGAAGCTGCGGCGAGCCAGCTCGCGTAGGTGGCCGGTGTCGTCGGCGACCCGCTGGGGCGGTGCGCTGGTGGGCGTGGCCATAAAAGCTCCGTTCCTCATTGACTCGTCGGCCGGAATTAACGGAGGCGGACCGCCGATAGTACGGCGGTCCGCCCCCAGTCCAATCGGTGTGGCAGGTGTTCGAATCCGGTCGTTACTGACCGATCAGTGAGGTGACCTTGTCTTGCGCGGTGGCGAGGGCTTTGTCGACCGGGGTGCGGCCGGCGGCGGCGCTGGTCAGCGCGTCGTTGACGGTGTCCTGCATTTCCTGCTGCGAGGCGATCACCGGCGGCA
>CAXSEW010000509.1:0-3537 GCA_964236185.1 uncultured Nakamurella sp.
GTCGCAGCCGAGCTGGCGGCCCTCGCTGTGGACACCGAGTTCGTGCCGTGGACCTCGCTGCTGGCCCGGACCGACGCCGCGGCTGACCCGGCCGGTGATCTGGCGCTGATCCGTAGCACCTGGGACTACACGACCCGGTTGGCCGAATTCCTCTCGTTCCTGGCCGGTCTGCCGACGCCGGTGGCCAATGCGGTGGAAGTGGTCCGGTGGAACTGTCACAAGGGCTATTTGACGGCGCTCGCCGCTGCCGGCGCGCCGGTGGTGCCGACGGTGCTGATTTGTACCGGTGACGAGCGCGAGCTGCCGGAGTTCGGCAGCGCCGAGGTCATCGTCAAGCCGGCCAGCTCGGCCGGCGCCCGCGGGGTCGGCCGGTTCAGCGCGTCCTCGGCGGCGGCGCGGGATCACCTGACAGTGCTGCTGACCAGCGGGGACGCGCTGGTGCAGCCGTTCCTGCCCGACGTTGCCGACGGCGAGCGGTCGCTGGTCTTCCTCGGCGGCAGCTACTCGCACGCGGTGCGCAAGACGCCGGCGACCGGCGACTTCCGGGTGCAGGAGCAGTACGGCGGCGTGGTCGTGCCGCATCTCGCGTCGGCGGCCGAGCTCGCCGCTGCCGCTGCCGCGTTGGACGCCGTTCCGGGCGGGGCGGGGGCGCTGCTGTACGCCCGGGTCGACGTGATCGGCCCGGCGGCGTCGCCGCTGATCATGGAGCTGGAATTGATCGAGCCGGAACTGTTCCTGCCGCATGCGCCCGGCTCGGCTGCCGCGCTGGCCCGGGCCGCCGTCGCCCTGCTCTGAACGGGTTCGACGGATGAGGACTGTTGATGCGTGAGCGCCGGTCAGGCGCGGTCGTCCGGCCGGGCGTTGCTCGGAGGTGATTCCCTGGCCCCGGGGACGGCGGCAGCAGAGACGGCGGCAGCAGAGACGGCGGCAGCAGAGACGGCGAAGGCCCCACCCCAGGATCGGGGCGGGGCCTTCGGCGTGAACACCACACAGTGGTGGAGGTGGCGGGAATCGAACCCGCGTCCAACGTTGTGTTGTGAGGGCTTCTCCGGGCGCAGTTCACCTTGTCTCTACTCGACCCCACCAGTCATGCGAACGTGCTGGTGTGACAGGCCCAGCCGCTGTTTGTTGTCCTTCACATGATCCCGCGACCGGACCGTGAAGTAATCCTCCTTAACGGCGCCAGTATCCGGGTCGGAGGAACACCCGGACTGACGGAGTCGCTACTCGCTCAGGCGGCGAGGGCGAACTCGCGCTGACTGTTGTCGGCGCTTGATTTTTTTGCAACGGATGGTTAACGAGATCATCGTTGCCTTCCTCGGCCCGCTTCACCTCACTCGACAGCCGCTGTCGAGACCAATCACCCCCATGCCCTGGCAGCACACCTAGGGGAGACAAGCACTGACGACTCTACCTGGTCAGGCTCACCCGTCACAGCCGGACTGCCCGGGGACCAGCGCGCCGATGTTCAGCCCCGTCGTCGTGCCGGCATCGGACCATCGGGAGTACCCGGCGTGCTCGCCGAGCGTCTCGAGCACCGCCGCAGCATCTGCGCCGCTGACGACGCCGCAGCGGGAACCAGCCGGCCCGTACGTCAGCGCCGTCGACAGCCTGGCCGCGCCGGGCCAGATCAGCGCCGGACCGTAGGACTTGACCGGCGCAGGCTTCTCCACCAGCCGCAGAGTGGCTGGTGTCCAGGGCGCCGCGCCTTCCAGTGGTGAGCGCAGAGCCGCCAGCAGTGTGTTGAGTCGGGCGCGGCCCGTACGGCTGGTCGTCACGTACTGGTCGCCTTCACCCAGCGCGTAGGCCGACAGGCGGATCGATGTACTCCGCACGGGTGCGTAGGTGACTTCGGTGAAGCCCTGATCGGTGATGTTCGGCTGTCCGAACTCGACCGTCGCCAGCTGCAGGATCTCCTGCCCGGCCCAGTCCAGCGTGCAAGGCGGGATGTACCCAATGGTCATCCGGGGCAGCGGCTTGCTCGCCGTGCCGACGCCGAGCGAGCTGATCGCCGTCCCGTCGGCGTAGACGGCGAGCAACAGCGGTTCGGCCGCCCAGTTCGCTTCGAACATGTTCGCTCCAGCGGTCACCGTGAGAATCGGCGCGCCGGTGGGTGTGGTCAGGTGGTCGATGGTGCCGCTGCAGGTCGGTGGACCGGTCGGTGGTGCGCCGGCCGTCGTGGTGCCCACCGTCGTGGTGGTGCCAACGGCAGTGCTGGTGCCAACGGTCGTGCCGGCCGCAGCACCACGCACTGCGAGGCCGTCGGTCGTCGCGCAGGCAGTGAGCAAGAGCAGCAGGCCGGCTACGGCACCCGTGCGCCATCGGGGTCGCCAGGGAAGATTCATACCGCACAGCCGGGACCCCGTGTGCAGGCGTTGCACGGCAACACGATCCGACCGCGGGAGCGGGCCGCAGCCCTCAGGCCATGCCCTTGGCGCGGCGGCCCGCGTACTTGGCGATCTCCCGGTCGGAATCCCGCTTGGCCAGCGTCTGGCGCTTGTCGTACTCCTTCTTGCCGCGGCCGAGCGCCAGCTCCACCTTGACCTTGCCGTCGGAGAAGTACATGGACAGCGGGACCAGCGCGACGCCCCCCTCCTTCAACTTCTGCATCAGCTTGTCGATCTCGGAGCGGTGCAGCAGCAGCTTGCGGGCCCGGCGGGGCGCGTGATTGGTCCAGGTGCCCTCGGCATATTCGGCGATGTGCACATTGCGCAGCCAGATCTCGTCGTCGGAGACGGTGGCGAAGCCGTCGATCAGCGAGGCGCGACCAGCGCGCAGTGACTTGACCTCGGTCCCGGTCAGCGAGATGCCGGCCTCGTAGGTGTCGATGATCGCGTAGTCGTGCCGGGCCTTGCGGTTCGAGGCGATCAGCGACCGGCCGGAGTTGCGGGAGTCGCTGGCCCGGGCGGCCTTCTTGTCGGCGGCCCTAGCCACGACGGCCCGCCGCTTCTTCGTCAGTCATAAGAAGTCCAGTTTAGGCGCCCTATCGGGTCGACCAGGTACCTCAGCGCTGCTCCACCGCGCTGCTGCCGCCGAACCGCGCCCGGTGGCGGCGTGCTCAGCTGAAGTACGCCCGCATGGCGTCGGTCAGATGCGGACGTACAACCGCAGGGTGACGTAGGCCGACACCGCGGCCAGCCCGGCGCCGCTGATCAGCAACCATGGCGCGACGGCCACCAGGTCGGCAGCCGACAGCGGCGCCAGCACCCCGGAGTTGATCACCGAGCCCAACAGCTTGTCGACGAAGGTCACCTTCGCCACTATCAGCAGGCCGATGGACAGCACTGCGCCGATGACCCCGGCGACCACCGCCTCGATCATGAACGGCAGCTGTGTTCGCCATCGGGACGCACCGACCAGCCGCATGATCGAGGTCTCCGTGCGTCTGGTGTAGGCCGCGATCTGCACCATGTTGGAGATCAGCAGCAACGCCGCGAACGCCTGGATCAGGGCGACGATGATCGCCACGTTGCGCACGCTGTTCAGCAACCCGAACAGCCGGTTCAGGAAGTCGCTCTGGTCGTTGACCTGGTCGAC
>CAXSEW010000510.1:0-3517 GCA_964236185.1 uncultured Nakamurella sp.
CCCACGGACAGTCCCGGGCCGGCCGAGGAGCCGGATCGTCGATCCCGCTCGCGAATTCAGGGCCGCGGCAGCGAAAGCCGTCGCAGGCTGCACACGATTGCCCGACGACGAGCCGGTGGTGTTGATCTCGGGTTCGATGTCGGCGGCGGCGAGCGCGGCCATGATGACCGGCGAGTACCTCGCGCACGGGTGGGATCTTGCGATTGCAACAGGTCAGGCCGTGCCCTACACCGACGAGGAGGCCGAGGTCGCCAGAAACGGTCTGACGCCCTTGCTTTCGCCCGAGTACCGGGGTCCCGGCATGCCGTTCGGCGACGTCGT
The DNA here is from genome assembly GCA_964236185.1 of uncultured Nakamurella sp. Taxonomy (GTDB): domain Bacteria; phylum Actinomycetota; class Actinomycetes; order Mycobacteriales; family Nakamurellaceae; genus Nakamurella. Next base: position 322 of record CAXSEW010000510.1, read on the forward strand.
CGTGGTGCCGGATGATGCGTCCGCGCTGGCGAAGTTCCTTGCTTTTGCCGGCCGCAACCCGGCGACGTCAACAAGCGTGGCTCCCGGCTGAGTTCAGCCGCGGATCCCGTTCCATCTGACAATGCCATCGTCCTTCATCTCGTTCAGGACCGTTTCGCAGATCGTTCCGAATGCGTCGACCTGCTCGTTGGACAGTGCGTCGAACATGGTGGAGCGCACCGTCTCGGCGTGGCTGGGCGCCACTTCCACCAGGCGTTGATGGCCGGCGTCGGTAAGGATCGCGACCTGACCGCGGCGGTCACCGGCAGCCTGTTCCCGACGAACCCAGCCATGGTCCTCGAGCCGGGCCACGGCGTGGGACAGCCGCGACTGCGAGGCCAGCACGATCTCGGCGAGTTGATTCATCCGGAGCGACCGGCCGGGCGCCTCGGAGAGCATGGCCAGGATCAGGTAGTAGGCGTGCGGCATGCCGGCAGCCTGTTGCAGATCCCGCTCGATCCGGGCGTTGAGAGCGGCGTTCATCGCCAGGTAGGTACGCCAGGTCTGCTGTTGTGCCTCCGTGAGCCAGGGGTCGATCCGCATACCGAAGTATATCGGGCGATACTTGAACGTTCATGTAACGCGGGTATGGTGAGCGAATGACTGCCACTCTGCCCGTCCGGATGCCGGCGTTGTACCTCTCGCATGGTGCCCCGCCGCTGGCCGACGACGCGAGGTGGACCGGCGAGCTGCAGCAGTGGGCTGCTGAGCTGCCCCGACCCAGCGCTGTGCTGGTGGTTTCCGCCCACTGGGAGTCCGCACCGCTCACGGTCGGCGCTACCGATCCGGTGCCGCTGACCTACGACTTCGGCGGTTTCGCGGAGAAGTACTACGAGGTGACCTACGACGCCCCTGGAGCTCCGGAACTCGCCGCCGATGTCGCGAAACTCCTTGCCAAGCCGGCACAGCCGGTCTACCAGGACCCGAATCGCGGACTCGACCATGGCGCCTACGTGCCGTTGGTGGAGATGTTCCCGGACGCCGATATACCGGTCCTGCAGGTGTCCATGCCGACCCTGGACCCGGCCGGACTCTTCGAATTGGGGCGCACGCTGCGACCGTTGCGCGAGGAAGGCGTGCTCATCATCGGGTCCGGATTCACCACGCACAATCTCAGCGAAGCGATGCTCGGGTACGCGGACGGCGAGGCCGCGCAGTGGACGCGTGAATTCGACGACTGGGCACGGGAAACCGTGGAAGCGGGCGATGTGGACGCCATTCTCGACTTCGAGCATCGCGCACCGGCCGCCCTGCGCGCACACCCGCGGACCGAGCACTTCGCTCCGCTGTTCGTCACGTTGGGCGCGGCTGACGACGGGCTCGAGGCCCGGAGCGTCATCGACGGGTTCTGGATGGGGATGTCCAAGCGTTCGTTCCAGTTCGACTGACCCGGCCGGAAAGCACTGCCCCGGCTGGGCCGGCCTGGTCCTGGGTCGACCTTGCCCGGCAGACTGGAATGGTGACGACCGATCCGCTGACCCCGGCCCAGCAGCGTGCGCTGGGCCGTGCCATCGAGCTGGCCGCGATGGGCGCCGGGTCGGTGCTGCCAAACCCCGTGGTCGGTTGCGTGCTGCTGTCGCCCGACGGTCAGGTGGTCGGCGAGGGCTACCACCACCACCCGGGCGGTCCGCATGCCGAGGTGGTGGCCCTGGCCGACGCCGGCGCCGCCGCACGCGGGGCGACCGCGGTGGTCACGCTGGAGCCGTGCAATCACACCGGTCGGACGGGCCCCTGCTCGCTGGCACTGATCCAGGCCGGCGTGGCCGCCGCGGTGGTGGCGGTCCGCGATCCGTGGCCGACGGCGGCCGGCGGGATCGACACGCTGCGTGCCGCAGGTGTCGAGGTATTCGAGGCGGCCGGTGAAACCGCAGCAGCAGCAACCGATGTCAACCGGGTATGGCTGACCGCAACCCGACTCGGCCGACCGTTCGTGACGTTCAAGGCTGGGGTGACGATCGATGGCCGGGTGGCAGCGGTGGACGGCACCAGTCGTTGGATCACCTCCACGGAGTCGAGAGCCGACGTCCATCGGCTCCGGTCCGAGGTCGATACCATGATGGTCGGCGTCGGAACGGTGATCGCCGACGACCCGCTGCTCACCGTCCGCGATTCGGCCGGCCGGCCGGTGGGACGGCAGCCGTTGCGGGTGGTGGTCGATTCGAGCGGACGCACGCCGACCACGGCGAAGGTGCGCAACGACGACGCGGACACCTTGATCGCCACTGCTGCCACGTTCGGCACCGGGCGACGCGTCGATCTCGTTGACCTCTTGGCGCACCTGTACCGGTCCGGGCAGCGGCACGTCCTGCTCGAAGGCGGTCCGACGCTCGCCACCGCGATGCTCGACGCCCACCTGGTCGACGAGGTTCTTCTCTACGTGGCGCCGCTGCTGCTCGGTGCCGGCAGGTTGGTGCTCGACGGGGGAGGAGTCGAAACCCTCACCGCCGCCCATCGTGCCGAGCTGCGGGCGCTCGACCGCTTCGGGCCTGACGTCCGGATGCGCTACGCGCTCCTGTCCTGACCGAGACAGCTGTCGAGGGCCGCTATTTCGTCGCCACCTTGTCGATGCTCATCACCAGGATGACCCGGTCGGCACTGTCCGGTGGTGGCTGCTGCCCGGCGTTCCCGTACCGCTGACCCAGCCGGACGTAGAACGCGCCCGTCGGGTCGGGAACGACCTCCACCAACTTCCCTCGCAGCTCGATGAAGTCGTAGGGGTTGTCCGGGTCGGAGATCGACAGGCTCATCGCCGGATTGTGTTGCAGGTTGCGGTACTTGGCACGCTTGGTGGTGTGGGTGAACCGCAGGTGTTCGCCGTCGAACTCGAACCACATCGGGTTCACCTGCACGGTGTCGTCCGGCCGGATCGTACCCAGGTGGCCGTAGTTCGGGTCGCTCAGGAAGCGCTCGTAGGACTCGGGGATGGTTGCGGTCATGCTGCCATTGAAGCGCTCGCGTCTGGCCGTCCTGTTGGCGACCCGTCACTGAGTCGGCCGTGCGGTCGCTACAGCTATCGGATCGAATTCGAGTAGTGATCGGGAGGAACAAGCGTGCGGCGTCGATGAATAGCACCGCTTCATCAGACATGGTGCAACCAGTTGTGTCGTGGTCGTTGATCGAAATCGATCCATTTGGGTGGGATCATTTCCGGTCGGTG
>CAXSEW010000511.1:0-3516 GCA_964236185.1 uncultured Nakamurella sp.
GTCGCACCGTCCGCGGTCGGCGATCCCCCATCAGCCCTCACCCCTGGAGTTGTCATGAGCAAGCGCGGCCGTAAGAGGAAGTCCCGCAAGAAGAACAGCGCGAACCACGGCAACCGTCCCAACGCCTGACCCGATGAGGCGGCCTCAGCGCCGCCGCACGCAACAGGCCCCGTTGCGATGTCCCTGCACCCTGGTGGTGCGCAAGGACTTCGGAGCGGGGCCTGTTACGTTGCTGGCCGACTACGTCCCTGGCTCACTGTGGCGTACGAAAACGGTCAGTGCTCGACGGTGCGGTACTCCGCGGTCGTCACGCTGGCCTGGCTGAAGCCGTCGGAACCCGCGCTGGTCACGGTCCCCGACGAGAGATGTGAAGCCAGCTTCTCCCGCAGCTGCTGCGGGGCCAGGTCGCCGCCGCACTTCGCGTGCAGCAACGCCTTCAGCTTGGAATCGATGTTCGCTTCCTCGAGACACGGTGAACAGCCGTCCAGGTGGGCCTCGACGGCCGCCCGGTTGTGTGGGTCCAGCTCGTTGTCGAGGAACTGCCAGACGTCACGCAGCACGCCCGCACAGTCGTTGTCCGCAGCAGCATCTTCGGCGGCCATCACTCACACCTCATTCAGGTCGGCAGAGGGGCGCAGGAACCCGCGCTCGGTGGCGTAGTCGGTCAGCAATTCGCGCAGCTGACGGCGTCCGCGGTGCAGTCGCGACATCACGGTGCCCAGCGGCGTTCCCATGATCTCGGCGATCTCCTTGTAGGCGAAGCCCTCGACGTCGGCGAGGTACACGGCGAGCCGGAAGTCCTCCGGCAGTTCCTGCAGCGCCTCTTTGACATCGCTGTCGGGCAGTCGGTCGAGCGCGTCCATCTCCGCGGACCGCAGTCCGGTCGAGGTGTGCGATTCCACCGCGGCCAGCTGCCAGTCGGTGATCTCCTCGGTCGGTGACACCTTCGGCTGCCGCTGCTTCTTGCGGTAGCCGTTGATGTAGGTGTTGGTCAGGATCCGGTACAGCCAGGCCCGCAGGTTCGTTCCCTGGGTGAACGACTTGAACGCGCCGAACGCCTTGAGATACGTCTCCTGCACCAGGTCTTCGGCGTCGGCCGGGTTGCGCGTCATCCGCATCGCGGCAGCGTAGAGCTGGTCCAGCATGGGCATCGCCTGCTCGGTGAACCGCGTCGACAGGTCGCGATCGTCCACCTCGGGCAGCGCAGCGGCAACCTCGTCCGGCTCCGCCAACGTTGCAGTGTTCGCCGTTGCCGTTGCAGTATTTTCTGTCGCCACCAGCACCCTCGTCCCTACCGTCGTGCCCGCCGAGCGGACACCGGAGCCTTCGACTCCACTGCCGTAGGGTACGCCGGGCAGCTCACGCAGGGCATCGCTCGGCTGGGTCCCCGAAGCGCCGGGTCGCTCCAACACTGATGAAAAAGCCATGGGGCACCTCGCTTTCGCTGCTGTCCAACCTCGGCCGGCGTCCCGCTATTCCCCGTCGGTCGCTCGCCAACCCCCCGCGTCCTCGCCGATGGCCCCGTGGTAGCCGGCCCGCTACTGTGTCGCCGTGCCCGCTGCCTCCACGCCCGCTGTCGCAGCGCTGAACAAGGCGAAGATTCCCTACACGTTGCGGCCCTACGAGCACGACCCTCGGACCACCGCCTTCGGCCACGAGGTGGTGCAGGCACTTGGCCAGGATCCGGCGCGGGTGTTCAAGACACTGGTCGCCGCCATGGACGGTCAGCTGGTGGTCGGGGTGGTGCCGGTCGCCGGTCAGCTCGACCTCAAGGCCCTCGCTGCCGCAGCCGGGGGCAAACGGGCCGGCATGGCGCCGGTCGCCGAGGCGGAAAGATCCAGCGGTTACGTCGCCGGCGGCATCTCCCCCATCGGCCAACGCAAGCGGCTGATCACCGTTGTCGACACCACCGCTGAGCAGTTCGCGACGATATTCGTCAGCGCCGGACGCCGCGGCCTGCAACTGGAACTGGCGCCGGCCGATCTGGTCCGGGTGTGCGGCGCACTGGTGGCGCCGATCTCCGCCGGCTGACCCGCGACCGGTCGGGTCCGCTAGAGGTCCAGCGCCGGTTGGGCCGGCGGCTGGGCAGGTCCAGCCGGCTCCACCAGCTCCGGGCCGTTGTTGCGGACGCTGTTGACGGCGCTGGAGACGATGCGCGGCTCCAGCCGCGGCTCGGGCATCGCGTCGAGCAGCTCGCGGGCCACCTCGACCTTCCCCGAGGAGCAGTCCAGCCACCCACTCTGCAGCTCGGAGGGCACGACCACCGGACAGCGGTCGTGGATCTCGCCCAGGGTGTCGACCGCCGCCGTGGTGATGACCGTGCACGTCCACAGCCACCTGTCCGGGTCGTCGTCGGCCAGGGCCGGGTCCGGCCACAGCTCGTAGAGGCCGGCGAAGGCCAGCTGCCCACCGCCCTGCGGGTGCAGGAAGTACGGCACCTTTCCGTCCGGGGTGCGCTGCCACTCGAAGTAACCGTCGGCGGGCAGCAGCGCCCGGCGGCGGGCGGCCGCGGTCTTGAACGCCGGCTTGACTGTCACCGTCTCCTGGCGGGCGTTGATCAGCTTGGCGCCGCCGGTCCGGGCCTTCGCCCAGCTCGGTACCAGGCCCCACTTCAACGTCCGCAGCTGCCGTACCTGGGCGACGTCGTCGTCCTCTCCACGCGGCCGCCGCTGCACGATGCCCCGCACCGCGTCCGTCGGCGCGATGTTCCACGACGGGGGCAGCTCCTCGCCGACCACCTCGTCGATCTCGAAGGCACCGTAGAGACCGGCGGTATCCGCCGAGTTCGCATACCGACCACACATACGAGGCATTCTCCCCTGCCGCTGCGGGTCCGGCCATCGGTCCGGCCGCAGCTGTCAGGCCGTCCCCACGCGGTGCCCCTTCTCGCAGCGGTCCGCCCGGTTCATAGTGGATCGGGAGGGCCCGGCGTCGCGGGCCCAGTCGGACTCGCGGAGGTGCGATGCGAACCGGACTCGACCGCCGGACGGTCGCGGCACTGCTGGCCGTGGTGGTCCTCGGACTGCTGCTCGGTGTGCCCGCCGCAACCGGCCACACCGTGGTGGGGTCCGGCGTGCCGGCCGTCAGGCTGCCGCCGCGCCCCCAGGCAGGCCAGTGCCTCGCGCCACTGAACGCGCCGGCCGAGCTCAACACCGTCACCGACGTCGTGCCGTTCGTCGACTGCTCCGCGCCGCACAGCGCCGAACTGCTGACCGTCCGCACGCTGGACCCCGCCGACTGGCCGAACCGGCCGGCTGTCACCGACGCCACCTTCACCAGCGGCACGCTCAGCCAGGCCTGCGCGCAGCTCGCCGGCCAGTACCTCGGTTGGGGCACGCGCAGCGCTGCGCACCGGATCGCGGTCAGCTTCTTCACCAGGTTGACGGTGTCCAGCGAGCTGGAATGGTCGGTCGGGCAGCGCTGGTACGCCTGCGAGGTGATGCCGGGGCTCCTGGACTTCCCGATCAGCTGGGTGGGCACGGCACGGAACGCCAACAACGGCACGCCCCCGGGGCC
>CAXSEW010000512.1:0-3497 GCA_964236185.1 uncultured Nakamurella sp.
CCGACAGCACGTTGATGATGCCGCCGCCGCCGGTGCGGCCGAGGATGTCGGCGAAGGCACGGGTCACCCCCAGGGTGCCGAAGAACAGCGTCTCCATCTCGCGGCGGACCTCGTTCAGGTCGCCGCGGATGAGGTTTTGGTTCGTCGCGATCCCGGCGTTGTTGATCAGCAGCGTCACGTCGCCGGCCGCCGCGGCGGCCCGGTCGATGCTGGCCTGGTCGAGCAGGTCCAGCGTGAGCACCTCGACTCCTGGTGTGTTGATGTTCTTCGGGTTGCGTGCAGTGGCGTACACCTTGGCCGCGCCGCGTTCGAGCAGTTGTTGGACGAATTGCCGGCCCAGGCCGCGGTTGGCTCCGGTGACCAGAGCGACCGATCCTTCGATGTTCATGACTTCCCATGACCTCCGGCGCCGCGGTTCGGCGCTACAGTCGAACGGTAGAACCTGACGCTTACGTGAGAGGCAAGGGTAGGAGATGGAGGTCACCATGCGGATCGGCGAACTGGCCACCCAGACCGGCGCAACCGTTCGATCCCTGCGCTACTACCAGGAACAGGGTCTGCTGACGGCGCAGCGCACGTCCTCGGGGCAGCGCGTGTACGAGCCGGATGCGGTCGACCGTGTCCGCCTGCTGCGTCAGCTCTACAACGCCGGTCTGACCAGCGCGACCATCGCCACGCTGCTGCCGTGTGTCGACGCGCCGTCGACCGAGGTCACCGATGGGACCATCGCGGTCATGCACCGCGAGCGGGACCGGCTCACCCAGCAGATCCAGGATCTGGTCACCACCCGGGATCACCTGACGTGCGTGATCGCCGCCGCCGACGCCTATCGCACCCGGCAGCTCACCGATGTCGGTTTGGCCGCCGGAACGGGCTGATCGACCCGAACCGCAGGCGGTGCAGCCGATATGGCACATCGCCGACTCTGATGGTGGTCGCTTCACCACCAATCTTCGACCCGGACCGTTTCCAACCCAAGCCGCCAGTCTGCTACCGGGCCTCCTGACAGCTACCCGGACCGGACTCACACCGGCAAGCGACAACGAGCATGAACCAAAGATCACCCCATCACGAGGTCACCTCCCGCTCTTCAGGACGCACGGTGGATCCAGGCTTAGGCTGTCTTCTGTTCGCGCGCGGAACGTCGTACGGGACCGCAGGCAGGGGCCGGGTTACGCCTCCACTTGCCCTGCAGGCATATGGAGGACGCGTACGGCCGGGATCGGCTCGGCTTGGGTGACATCCGTGACCTCTTACCTGGTCCGCCCGTCAGAGCACATCGAGCCTGTTCGGTTGGGCGCCGACTCACTGCGCCTGCTCGTGAGACCCCAGCCGGAATGCTTCAGTACGCCAGCCCTGTGCACGGACGAGATCCGGACTAGGTCGGTGTCGTCCTGGCGGTGCGATGTCGCTCTTGGAGCGCGGTCAGGTGCGCCTCCAACGCGGGTAGTTCAATGTCTGACCTCTGCACTGATTCTGCGGGATGATGTCAGGCGCCGCGCATGGAGTAGCGCTGTTCCATTTCTGGACTCATATATTGTTCTGCCGGCCCGTTGGTGATCGCTTCGAGGATCCGCTCGGCGACGTCCTGGGCGGTGTCGGGTCTCGGGTTGGATCCACCCGATGGCTGCGGCGCCGAGGCCATGCTCTGGTCAACGGTGGCGTTTCTGCCGAAGTTGGTCACGGTCTGTCCAGGGTGCATGACGGTGACCACGATGCCGTCGTCGGCGAGCTCGCCGCGGGCGGTCAACGTCAGCCCGTTGAGGGCGTATTTGGTGGCGGCGTAGGCGCCGATGGTCGGAATGGCCATCTTGGAGACATTGGAGCTGATGTTGACGATGCGCCCGCCGCCCTGCTGGCGCATGTGCGGGATGACGGCCTGCATGGCCAACAGCGGGCCGTAAACATTCAGGTCGATGATGTGCTGGAAGTCGGCGATCTTGACGTCGGCGACGGGGGCGCGCAACGCCCGGCCGGCGTTGTTGACTAGGACGTCGATTCGGCCGTAGTGCTCGATCACCGCGTCGACCATCGCGGTGATCGACGCGGGCTGCGTCATGTCCGCGTGGACGGCGAGGCTGTCGTCGAGCTCACCGGTCAGGTGGTTCAGCTTGTCGATCGAGCGGGCGGCGACCGCGACTTTGGCGCCTCGGGCTGCCAGGAGCCGGGCTGTCGCCTCGCCGATGCCTTCGGACGCCCCGGTGACGAGAATGACTTTTCCCTTGACGTCCATGACGATGTCCTCACGTCTTTGCCGGGCGCGCCATCCGGCTCGGCCTTGACAGCCACGCTAGCCAGTTCGCGGGCGGGGTGATCGGGCAGGATCCGGTCTTGTGGACCTGCCCGGCTTGCTCGGTGCCGTAACAGCGAAGGTGACAAATTGACTCTCAAATCGATTATTACAACGCAAACGACGACAAGCATGCCGGGCGGCACGGTGCGGCCCAGTTTGACTACGCTGGGACCACCGCCCGCCGATCCCGCCGCGTCTGGCTGCACCTGTCCGGTCATGCCCCACACCGGTTCACCACCGGCCTGACCCGCCTAAACAACCTACCCGCGCCGACCTGACCTGCAACAACGTCCCAACCGACCAGCACTAGAACCCCATCCGAACGTGGAATCCGGCGCCACTCAGGCGACAAACGGGCCGCCTCACCAACCCCGGATAACGGCACCGACAGCCCGAACCCAGCCGATCTATCGACCACAGGTAGGGTCGAATATCCGAAAAAATTTCGAACGCTAGAATTCGACGGGTCGTCTTTACCCCCATCGGCTATCCGGCTTAGAGCCGCTCAACCACCTTCGGGTTCGGGTTGTGCGTAATAGCCGGTAGGCTTTTCGGTGATCCCGTAAAATGTACGCCACGTCGCGAAGTCCTCCGGCAAGCTGCCCTTTCCTGTGGCGCCGACAGGCCAGTTGGTCTTTGGTTGTTCGAAGGGGCGTTCGGGTAACTCGATGCCGTACCAGAGGAGGTGACGCCGTCGAACAAAGCGCCAGGCCCCTTCGCGCAGCGCGTAAAGGTCCTGGTACTGGATGGCCTGTTCAATCCATGCTCCGTCGATATCAAGTTTCGCCAAGCAGTAGACGCTGCCTACAGCCTGGTTTTCGTCGATCATCTTGATGACATGGTTGGCGACGAACAGCATCGTGGGTCCGGCTATCTTCCAGTATTCGGGTAAGACGATCCTTACGTTCGCCACGTTGAAGTCTGGGAAGTCGAGCGGTTCGTCGGCCGGAACGAACATCGCCTCAATGTCATCCATATCTCGGCCATCGTGTGCCTGGGCCCAACGGTAAGCAAGCTGTTGGATCTCGTGAATTCCCCACAGCTTTCTCAACAATAGTTTGTCATTCTGTTCCTCAGTGTTTTTTCCCGGTTGGGTCGTTGCAGCAGACATAATACACGCTCCATTTTCGCTAGTGATTGAGTAACCACGCAAATAGAAACCAGTAGACCCGGACAATCCCCACACGAGGATGGATCATGGCCG
>CAXSEW010000513.1:0-3492 GCA_964236185.1 uncultured Nakamurella sp.
TGGTCGGCGGCACGGCCGGAGAAGCACTGGCGACCACCACCCGCATGTACGAGATCACCCAGACGGAGAATCCGGCGTTTGCGGTACCGATCCTGGAATTCCGCGGGTCGCCGACCGGCATCGACGTCACCCGGGTCCTGCGCACCCGGATCCTGCCGCAGATCAACACCGGAATGGCCGGCCGGGTGGCCGGCACCGGCCAGGTGGGCGCGGGGCTGGTCACACCTCCCATGGATTGCTTCACCCAGGCGATCGCAGCCCTCGCGAAGGACATCGATCCGGGTCCACCCTTTCCGTGAAACTTGTCACCTTGAATCGCGCATCCAGCTCCACCTCACTGTGGCCGCTCCGGCTGTCGCCCGCCGGCCATCCGCTGCAAATCCACGCAGAATGCCGGGTCCGTTCCTGACCGTGGTCTGCTCGCTGTCGAGATTCGTTGCGCCACCGCGGACGTCCACAGTGCAAGGGACGCCGACCCACGACGAAGAAATCATTCGTGCATCACCAGGCGAGTTTGCGGTGTGAAATTGATGTGAGAATGCAACGAAAGACGACGAGCAACTTCTCTGCTGTCGACGGTTCCCGAGCGCGGCGCGCGAGGTAATCGGATGGCAGAATGTCCACTGTGATCGAACTGGCGTCCTTCCGTTCCGTGAGGGACTGGGTGAACCTCGATCTGATGAAGCTGTCGTCGCGTTCCAGGGCGATCGTTCTCGCTTTCGCCGCAGCGATACTGCTTTTATCTTTTGGCGCAGCCTATTTCGTCTACCACCGGTACGGATCGCCCGCGAACGAGTACGACCTCAAGATCTACTACAGCGCACTGACCGAGTGGCGGTCGGGTGGCCAGCTGTACGACTACTCCCAGTTCGACCAGGTCAACGGATACCTGTACTTCACCTACCCGCCGGTCGCGGCGATGCTGATGTCGCCGATGGCGGTGCTGTCCATGCCCTCGGTCATCGCGCTGTCCAGTGTCGCCATCTTCGCCGGCACGATTGCCCTGGTGCTGTTGACGGTGCGGGAACGTGTCGAGCTGCGACGGCCCCAGCTGGCCCTGCTCACCGGGGTGGCCAGCGCCGCGGCGTTCTGCCTGCAGCCGATCAGCCAGACGGCAGCCTATGGGCAGGTCAACACCTTCCTCGCGTTGCTGGTGATGTTCGACGTGTTCGTGTTGCGCAAGCGCGGCAGCAAGTGGGCCGGTGTCGGCATCGGCTTGGCCACCGCCGTCAAGCTGACCCCCGCGATCTTCCTGCTCTACCTGGCGCTGTCGGGCAACTGGCGGATGCTGCGGAGCGCCCTGGTCACCGCAGCCGCTGCCACCGTGCTGGCCGCGCTAGCCGCACCGTCGGCAACCTGGCAGTACTTCACCAGTTTGCTCTGGGACTCCAGCCGGGTCGGGGTGCTGACCAACACGGCCAACCAGTCGATCAACGGCACCCTGGCCCGCCTGGCCGCGCCGCTGGCACCGGAGAAGACGGCGTGGTTGCTGGGCGCGGTCCTGGTCGTTGCTGTGGGCGCGCTGCGCATCCGGCGGGCGGTGGCTGCCGGCGACACCCTGCTGGCGGTCACCGTCACCGGGTTGATCGGCGTGCTGGTCAGTCCGGTCAGCTGGATCCACCATGCGGTGTGGATCGCTCCGGCGATGGTCGTACTGGTCGCGCGGCTGATCGCGTCGTTCCCGGTGCGGTTGTTCCATCTGCTGGCATCGACGCCTGCGCTCTACCGCACGCTCGCCGACGACGACCGGCGGCGAGTGCGCGGCTGGCTCGGGACTGCCGCCTTCACGGCCATCGGCCTCATCGTCTTCGTGCTCAACACCCGGAACTTCTTCGGCCTGCCGGACACCGACTACGGCACGCTGGGCCTGGGATCGGCGCTGGCGGGCAGCGTGCAGACGCTGTGGATGCTGGCGGCGATCGTGCTGCTGCCGGTCGGCGCGGCAGCGGTAGGGGTCGCAGATGGCTCGCGCATCCGGGCCGAACTGCCCGCGCGGGTACAGTACTGACCCTGTCCAGCCCGCTGACCGCCGTCCCGCGGCGCACCCCCGCGGGGATCACCCCCTGGTGGATCACGCTGGGTGCGTTCGCCCTCTACGCGGCCGATTCGTTGATCCGGCACGCCCGCTTCCACACCGGGTTCGACCTGACCATCTTCGACCAGGCGATCAACCGGTACGCCCATCTCCAGGTCCCGGACGTGCTGGTGAAGTCGCAGCAGCCGTTCAACATCCTGGGCGATCACTTCCACCCCATCCTGGCGGTGCTGGCGCCGTTCTACCGGCTCTGGCCGGACGCCCGGATGTTGCTGGTGGCGCAGGCCGTGCTGATGGCGTGGGGTGTGCACGTCGTGACCAGGCTGGCCGCAAATCAGCTCGGTCGCCGCGGGTATCTGCTGGGCGCAGCCTTCGCGGTGAGCTGGGGAATTCTGCAGGCCGTCGATTTCGACTTCCACGAAATCGCCTTCGCGGTTCCGCTGCTGGCCCTCGCCCTGGAGGCGCTGCTGGCGGGCCGGATGACCGCGGTGGTGGTGTGCAGCAGCCTGCTGGTGCTGGTCAAGGAGGATTCACCGCTGCTGGTCCTCGGTATAGCGTTGGTGCTCGCCGCCCGGCGCAGGTATTGGCCGGCACTGCTGGTGGGCGCCGTCGGCGTGCTGAGTTTCCTGCTCGTGGTGTTCGTCGTCATCCCGCACCTGAGCTACTCGCACACCTACACCTACTTCGCCTACGCCGGCACCGGGCCCCGTGGCACAGGTCTATCCGGGCTGATCGGATCAGCGCTGCGCACGATCTTCTCCGCGCGCGGGTTGATCTTCCTCGGCGCGCTGGCCCTCACCGCGGGTCTCGGACTGCGTTCGCCGGTGATCCTGGCCGTACTGCCGACGCTGGGAGCGCGACTGGTCTCCAGCTACCACGCCTACACCGGCTTCCTCTACCACTACAACGCCACCCTGATGGTGATCTGCTTCGTGGCACTCGCCGACGGGGTGGCCCGCCAGCGCCGCTGCAAGCGCCCGTCCGGGAGCGGCATACGGCGCCTGCTGCGGTCACCCGGGTTGCTGCGTGCCCAGGGCATGCTGCTCGGCCTGGTGGTGGCGGTCAGCGTGGTGCGGGCGCCGACCGCGGCGACCATCGGGTCGGTCGTTCAGTCCTGCCAGCGCTGCACCGACGCCGCCGCCGCAGTGGCCTCCATCCCGGACGGCACCCGGGTGGCGGCCGACGTGTTCCTGATGCCGCACCTGGTCGACAGGGCACAGGTGATGCAGGCATCGCCTGGCTTCATCGACCCGAGCGGCCTGCCGATCGTCGCGCAGCGCGTCGTGCTGGACCTGGACAGCATGTCGTACCCGCCCGGCTGGAGCCGGGTGCTGCTGGCATCGCTGCTGAGTTCGGGCCGGTACCGCGAACTGGAGCGCTACGGGCAGTACGTCGTCCTCGTCCACAGCTGAGCCGCGGTGCCTACTGCAGCTGGCGCTGCCGGGCGGCCTTCGACG
>CAXSEW010000514.1:0-3490 GCA_964236185.1 uncultured Nakamurella sp.
CTGGTGATGCCGGCACCGTGCGCAGCAGTCAGGGCGCGGGAGACCTGACCGGAGATCTCGGCCTCGCCGACCACCATCGAGTCGAGCCCGGAGGCCACGGTGAACAGATGAGCGGCGACGGGCGCACCGACCCGGACCTTCAACAGGTTGGCCACCACGGCCGGCTCCATGCCGGCCAACTCGGCGACCCGCTCGGTGACGGCGTCGATGGCGTCGTGGAAACGTTCCGCATCCAGGTAGATCTCGAGGCGGTTACAGGTAGCGAGGGCGACAGCGCCTGAAATGGCGGAAGCTGGGAGCGATCTCAAGTCCGACAGCGCCGCGTTCAACAAGCCGGTACTTGCCGACAGGCGTTCGAGTTGCGTCAGCTCGAGGTCGTGGTGACTGGCACCGAGAACCATGAGCATGGATCAATCGTACCGCTGTGACCAGGCATGATCTGGGAAGGTGACCCTTGCCCGAGACGTCTGGCAGCGGCACTTGCCAGACCCTGATCTGCCGTTCTGACATGCGGTTTCTGCACAGTTTGACCACGAATCAGCACTCCGCTGAGAGGCGGCTCACCAAGGGTCCCCTAACCCAGCGCCAACTGCTCTGGCGCGCGCCGGGTAGGTGGGACGATGGCAACATCATGACGACGCCTGCAGCCGGTACCACCACCGCCACCCCCGACGCAGTGCTGCCCGACGGCCACCCGCTGCGCAACGGCCGGACCGCCGCCTCCCGGGTGGTCACCGCGTACCGGGGGGAGCCGACCGACGGGCATCCGGTGTGGTTCATGCGGCAGGCGGGCCGTTCGCTACCGGAGTACCTCGAGGTGCGCCGGGGCACCGGGATGCTCGAGGCCTGCCTGACGCCGGATCTGGCCGCCGAGATCACTCTGCAACCGGTCCGCCGACACGGCGTCGACGCGGCAATCCTGTTCAGCGACATCGTGGTACCCCTCAAGCTGGCGGGCATCGGCGTGGAGATCGTGCCGGGAACCGGCCCGGTGGTGGAACACCCCATCCGCACGCATGCCGCCGTAGATGCACTCCCGGAGCTCGATCCGGCCGCACTGGCCCCGATCGCGCGGGCGGCGGCGAACTGCGTCGAGGCGCTCGGGTCGACACCGCTGATCGGCTTCGCCGGCGCGCCGTTCACGCTGGCCTCCTACCTGGTGGAAGGTGGCCCGAGCCGGGAGCACCTGCGCACCAAGGCGATGATGCACTCGGATCCGGACTCCTGGCACGCGCTGGCAGCCTGGGTCGCCCGGGTGACCGGTACCTTCCTGCGGGCCCAGGTGCTGGCCGGCGCTTCGGCGCTGCAACTGTTCGACTCGTGGGCGGGTGGACTGTCACTCGCCGACTACCAGCGCTTTGTCGCCGAGCATTCCGCTGCCGTGTTCGGCGCGGTGGCCGACCTGCCGGTGCCCAAGGTGCACTTCGGCGTCAACACCGGCGAGCTGCTGGTGGCCATGCGCGACACCGGCGCCGACGTGATGGGCGTCGACCACCGGGTGCCGCTGGATGTGGCGAACCTCCGCCTGGGCGGCAGCACACCGCTGCAGGGCAACATCGACCCGGCGTTGCTGTTCGCCGGCGACGGGCCGCTGCACGAAGCGACCCGGGATGTGTTGCGCGCCGGTGCATCCGCGCCCGGGCACGTGGTCAACCTGGGCCACGGAGTTCCCCCGGACACCGATCCGGAGGTGCTCACCCGGCTCGTCGCGTTCATCCACGAACAGCCGTGACGCCGGCTGCGGCCGGTGGCGAGACATCGGTGGGTTCGGCACCCAGCGGGGCACCGCGAGTGGTCGTCGTCGGTGGCGGCATGGCCGGCCTGGTGGTCGCCTGGGAGCTGGCCCGGGCCGGACTGCTGCCGACGGTGCTCGAGGCGGGCCCGGACGTCGGCGGCACCGTGGCGCGGCACACGGTGGCCGGAGTGGTGCTGGACGCGGGCGCCGAGTCCTACGCCACGGCGACCCCGGCGGTGACCGACCTGCTCACCGATCTGGGCCTGGCCGACGATCTGGCGCTGCCCAACCCGGTGGGTGCCTGGGTCCGGCACGCCGCCGGCACCGCACCGCTACCGCGGGCGACGCTGCTCGGCATCCCCTCCCGGCCCTTCGCCGCCGACGTCCGCCGGGTGCTGGGCACCGCCGGCTCGGCCCGGGCGTCGATGGACCGGTGGCTGCCGGCGGGCGTCGGCGCGCGGGCGGGCACGCTCGGCGGACTGGTCGGCTCGCGGATGGGACGGACGGTGGTCTCCCGCCTCGTCGAGCCGGTCGCCGGCGGGGTGTATTCCACCGATCCGGACGAGCTGGATGTCGACGCGATTCAACCCCGGCTGCGACAAGCGCTGCAGAACAACGGATCTCTGGCTGCAGCGGTCACCCGGATGCGGGCATCAGCGGCCCGTCCCGGATCCGCCGTCGGCGGGCTGGCCGGCGGGATGTACCGCATGGTCGAGGCTCTGCTGACGGCCATCGAGTCCCTGGGCGGCATCGTCCGGCCCGGCGTCGGAGTGCTACAGCTGCAGCGCACGCCCGACGGTTGGCAGTTGACCACCACCGCCGGGCCGCTGACGGCCGACCACGTCGTGCTGGCCGTTCCCGGTCCCGCTGCCGCTCCTCTGCTCGCCGGCCTGGGCGTCGACATGCCCGGGACCTCGGCCGCAACCAGCGACGTCGTGCTGGTCACCCTGGTGGTGGACCACCCGGGCCTGGACGCTCATCCGCGAGGCACCGGCATCCTGGTGTCCCGCTCCGCCGTCGGCGTCACGGCCAAGGCCCTGACGCACGCCACCGCGAAGTGGGCCTGGCTCGCCGACATCACCGGGCCCGGAAGGCACGTGCTCCGGTTGAGCTACGGGCGGGGGCCGGACCCGCTGCCAGGCGGGGGGCTGACCGAGCTCGCGGTCGCCGACGCATCCACCCTGACCGGCGTGCCGCTGGCGCCCGGCTCGGTGGTCGACACGGACACCGTCCGGTGGACCTCCGCCGTGCCGCGACCCCAGGCGGGGCACCGGGCGTCGATGGACGCCGTCCGCAGCCGGGCGCAGAGCGAGGGTCTGCACCTGACCGGGTCGGTGGTCGCCGGAACCGGTCTGGCCGCCGTCGTCGCCGACGCCCGCAGGGTCGCAGCGGCCATCGCCGCCGCCGCCGGCCCCACTGCCCGATCGGCATCGCACCGGACGTCGGGTAGGACACATGCCGCCACGGCGGAAGTCGGCGCCGCGCGGGAGGAAGATGAACGGTATGAGTAACGACGACGCTGTCTCGCCTGCCCCCGGGACGCCCACTCCAGCGCCGATCCGCACCGGACCCAGTGCGCGGGAGATCAACGCCGGCATCCGCTATACCGCGTACGCCATCTACGCCCGATCAGCCGAATTGGACGCCCCTGACGACAAGGCCACCACCGAGCTGACCGAGCTGGTCGCCGGCCTGGCCGAGCAGGACGTCCTCGTGCGCGGCTTCTACGACGTGTCGGCGTTGCGATCCGACGCC
>CAXSEW010000515.1:0-3474 GCA_964236185.1 uncultured Nakamurella sp.
GCATTCACCGTCTGCGGCGTCATGAACCATTCGTCGCGATCGACCGGTGCCCCGATCTTCGCCAACTCGCGGTCCAGTTCCACCGCTGACGACCGACGAGCGTTCCCCACCAGGTCATCGGGCCGGAGAACCAGGCCCGCGTAGTCCCGGAACTTCGGCGGGTAGGCGACTTTCGGGTTGAACGCCGCCAATTTCTCCTGGGCCCGCTGCTTGGTCTGCTCACCCATCCACGGCAGTGCGGCGATGCGGATCCGGTAGGCCGCCAGCAGATGCCCGACCAGCTCGTCCATCCGGGTCTTGGCCGCCGGCGGGAACGTCTGCTCGACGTAGATCTTGCCCAGCGCCTCGCCGACGACGGACTCGACCATGCTGACCCCGCGCTTCCAGCGCGGCCGCAGCTCCGGCGTACCGGACAGCGTGCGGCCGTAGAAGTCGAAGTTCTCCTCCACCAGCGCCTGGGTGGACAGCGCGGCCGCACTGCGGATCACCCGCCAGCTCAGCCAGTCCTTCCACTGCGGCAACCGATCCTGCATCAGCAGCTCGCCCAGCCGCGCCACGAAGCTCGGCTGTTTCACCACCACATGCGCCACCACAGCCGGATCCGCCGAAAGACCCGACAACCACGCCTGCAGCAGCTCATCCGGTAGCAGCTGCGCGAGACCTGCAGCGTCCAACGGGTTGTGGGTCAGCGAGCTGTCCCGACTGCGCACCCGATCCCAGTGCGCGGCCGCCAGCTCACCCTCCAGCGCGATGGCCGATTCGGCACAGCGGTCGGCGTCGGCGAGGGCGGCCAGCGTCATCATCCGGGCGACGTGCGCCCGGTAGGCGTCGCGGATGTCCGCGTACTGGTCCTCCCGGTAGAAGGACTCGTCCGGGAGTCCCAGGCCGCCCTGGTAGAACATCAGCGTGTAGCGACTGGGGTGGTCCGGATCGGTGTCCACCCCGGACCCGAACATGCCCGGAACGCCCTCGCGCTCCAGTGCGCCCAGCAGCCGGGCGAACTCCACGGGCGAAGTCACCGCGGCGACCAGCGCCAGCTGCTCGCGGATCGGCTCGACGCCGCGAGCCTCGATCGCGGAAACGTCGAGGAAGCTGGTGTACAGGTCGCCGATCAACTGCTCGGCCGAACCCGGCTCGCCGCCGGCACGGGCGGCATCCTCCATGATCTGCCGGCACGCCGCCTCTGACTGGTCCCGCATCTCGTGGAAGGCGCCGTAGATGGACTGGTCGGGCGGAATCTCCTCCTGTGCCATCCATTCGCCGTTGACGCTGAGGAAGAGGTCGTCCTGGGCCCGAACGGGCGCGGTCGCGGCGTTGGTCGTGGTCGCGGTCGGTGCGGCTGTCATGAGAGCGTGCTCCTAGCATTGGCGGTCCCAGCGACGCCATCGACACCGACGCCAGCAACACCGACGTTACCGATAAACAGGGGTACCCATGAAGCGCATCGCAGTCACCGGCGGCAGCGGAAAGCTCGGTCGGGCCGTGGTCAGCCACCTGGCCGAGTCCGGATACGAGGTGTTCAACCTGGACCGCGTGTCCACCGCCCCGAACGGACCGTCGGGCGGCCCGGTCTCCATCCGGGTCGATCTCACCGACTACGGCCAGACGTTCGAGGCACTGCACGCCATCGAAGATCGGTATGACTCGCTCGACGCCGTGGTGCACCTCGCCGCGATCCCGGCACCGGGCCTGATCCCCAACGCGGCAACCTTCGACAACAACGTCACCAGCACCCACCACGTGTTCTCGGCCGCGAAGGCCGCCGGCATCAAGCGCATCGTGTGGGCATCCAGCGAGACGGTGCTGGGCCTGCCGATGAGCCCCGCCAGCCCGCCGCCGTACCTGCCGGTCGACGAGGAATACCACCCGCGGCCGGAATCGTCCTACTCGCTGGCCAAGACCCTCGAGGAGGAGATGGCGCTGCAGTTCTGCCGCTGGGACCCGTCACTGACGATGATCGGTCTGCGGTTCTCCAACGTGATGTCGCCGGAGGACTACGCGGCGTTCCCCGCCTACGACGCCGACATCACGCTGCGCCAGTGGAACGCCTGGGGCTACATCGACGCCCGGGACGGCGCCCAGGCGGTCCGGCTGGGCCTGGAGGCCGACATCACCGGACGGGAGATCTTCATCGTCGCCAACTCGGACACCGTCATGTCGCGGTCGAGCGCGTCGCTGGCCGCCGACGGCTTCCCCGGCGTCGAGGTCCGCAAGGAACTCACCGAGCACGAGACGCTGCTGTCGATCGACAAAGCGCGGCGGCTGCTCGGCTTCGAGCCGGCCTTCAGCTGGCGCTCGGAGGTCTGACCAGCGGGAATTCATGCGAACGCATAGAATGAGCAGATGGGGAGCAACGAGCAGGCCTACAGCACCAAGGGCGCGTACGTGTCCGGTGGCCAGGAATTCAGCCGGGACACCAACTACATCACCACCCGGATCACCACCGACGGCGCCGGCCCGGATGAATACCCCGTCGAGGCGGGCCGGTACCGGCTCGTGGTCGCCCGTGCCTGCCCGTGGGCCAATCGCGCCACCATCGTCCGCCGCCTGCTCGGGCTTGAAGACGTGCTGTCCATGGGCATCTGCGGCCCGACGCATGACAAGCGCAGCTGGACATTCGATCTCGATCCCGGCGGCGTGGATCCGGTGCTGGGCATCGAACGCATCCAGGACGCCTACTTCGCCCGGTTCCCCGACTATCCGCGCGGCATCACCGTGCCGGCGATCGTCGACGTCCCCACCGGGCAGGTGGTCACCAACGATTTCCCGCAGATGACCCTCGACCTGTCCACCCAGTGGCGGGCCCATCACCGCGAGGGGGCGCCGGACCTCTACCCGGAGCAACTGCGGGCGGAGATGGACGAGGTGATGGAGCTGGTATTTCGGGACGTCAACAACGGCGTCTACCGCTGCGGTTTTGCCGGCAGCCAGCGCTCCTACGAGCGCGCCTACCACCAGCTGTTCGACCGGCTCGACTGGTTGTCGGCGCGGCTGACAGGTCAGCGGTACCTGATGGGCGAGACGATCACCGAGGCCGACGTGCGGCTGTTCACCACGCTGGCGCGCTTCGATGCCGTCTACCACGGCCACTTCAAGTGCAACCGCCAGAAGCTCAGCGAGCTACCGGTGTTGTGGGCGTACGCGCGAGACCTGTTCCAGACACCGGGATTCGGTGACACCACCGACTTCGTGCAGATCAAGCAGCACTATTACATGGTGCACATCGACATCAACCCGACGCAGATCCTCCCGGCCGGTCCGGCCCTGTCGAACTGGCTCGAGCCGCACGGCCGGGAGGAGCTCGGCGGCCGCCCGTTCGGTCACGGCACGCCGCCCGGGCCGGTGCGCCCGTCCGAAGTCGTCCCGGTCGACCACGGCGCCGTCGGCTGAGCTGAGGAAGCGGCCTGACCTCGCTCGGGACGTTCGATGCCCGCTCGCGTTCTTGCCTTCCGCTCGCGCTCCTGCCCAGCCGCT
>CAXSEW010000516.1:0-3474 GCA_964236185.1 uncultured Nakamurella sp.
ACAACCGGCACGCACCCAGCGGCGAAAGATCCGGATCCGTCAGCTAGCGTTCCAGGAGTGAACATTCTTCAGACCGTGGGCATCTATGCGGCTGCCCCGCTGGTGCTGTACGGGTTGATCGCGTTGATGTCCATGCTGCCCGGGCGCGCCAAGTCGCATCCGAAGTACCAACCCGGCGCGAGCTGGGATTTCCCCGACCATTGGTGGGCCGGCGACTATCCGATTCCCGCGGCCGACCCGGCGCTCGTGATCGCTGGAACTGAAGGAGGCGCACGTGGCACCTGGTGAGATCGCGAAACGGGACGTCGACGCGCAGGCGATCGAACCGTGGCAGCCTCGGGTCGCAGGACCCACAGGCTCGGCCGATCAGCCCTTCGACAACAAGCAACTGGTGTTGCTGGACGAGGTGATCGACAACGCCGAACAGGTCACCGGTCTGCGGTTCTCCGCCTACCTCGGCGACCTCGGACCGGATACGACGACCACAGCCCGATCTCTGCACGCCGGGCTCGGTGCCGACGCCGCAAACGGCGTGCTGGTCGCCATCTCGCCCGCACAGCAGACAGTCGAGGTGGTCACCGGGTCGGTGGCGGGTCTGCGGATCAGTGACCGGGCCGCCCGGCTTGCCGTGCTGAACGTGGTGTCCGCGGCCGCCAAGGGTGATCTGCACGGTGCGCTGATCAACGCCATCCGTACGCTGGCCGACCAGGCCGGCACGCTGCCTGACCGCACCACCTGGTGATCGCCGTACGGCCGGCCAACTGCGGCCGGCCGGCCAACTGCGGCCGGCCGGCCGACTCCGGCCAGCCGGCGACCGTCGCCCAGTCGGCCAACTGCGTACGGCCGGCCAACTCCGGCCAGCCGGCCAACTCCGGCCAGCCGGCTGATGGGCGACCGTCGCCGGCCGAGCGATCAGGAGGTCAGTCGCGGTCGGCGGCCCGGGCCCGCAACGCTCGCTCCGTGCCGGACCGGCCCTCGGAGACCAGGCGCTTCAGAGCGGTGGCGTGCTCACCGGTCTCCCAGGTCTTCGCCGCCTCGGCCGTCGCCGCCGACACCGACCAGCGCGGATACAACCCGACGGCCACCTTCTGTGCGACCTCGATGCTGCGCCGGGCCCACACCTCGTCGACCACGCCGAAGTACCTGTCCGCGTACGGAGCCAGCAACTCGGCCTGCGCCGGGTGGGAGAACCCGCCGATGGCAGCGTCCTGCAGCGCATTCGCCATGCCGTCGTCCTCGATCAGGCGTTGCCAGACGGCCGCCTTGGATTCCGCGTCCGGACGCAGCGCCATCGCCGTCATGGCCCGGCGATCACCGGAGGCGGTCGGATCGGCCGCCGCGGCAGCTTCGATCTCCGCTGTCCCGGCAGCACCGTGGGCGACCAGGGCACCCAGCAGCGTCCACGACAGGTCGAGGTCGACGGTGAGTCCGGCCAACGGCGCGGAGCCGTCGCGCCACCCGGCGATGATGCCGACCTGCTCCTTCGACAGCAGCGCCGACGCCAGGGCACCCACTGCAGCCAGTTGCACATCGCTGCCGGGGTCGGCGGATGTGGCCAGCTCCAACATCGCTTCGGTGACGGTCGGCCAGCCGACCGAGCTCGCCCAACCCGGGTCGGCGTACGAGCCGACCGCCAGTTGGATCTGCGAGAGCACCCGCTGCACGACGCCGATCTGGTCCTCCTTGCCGACTCCGTTCAGCGCCAGCGCGACGAAGTCGCGGGCGCGCATCTTCGCGTCCCGGGTCATCTCCCACACGGCGGACCACAGCAGCGTGCGCGGAAGTGAATCGGGGAGGTCGCCGATCCTCGCGACCGCTGTGGCCAGCGACCGGTCGTCGAGCGCGAGCTTGCAGTAGGTGAGGTCGTCGTCGTTGACCAGCGCGAGATCGCCTGCGGTCACCCCGATCAGTTCGGGTACCGCGGTGCGGTCGCCGCTGACGTCCAGTTCCACCCGCTCGGTGCGGGCCAGTCGGCCGTCGGCGCCGTCCCGGTAGATGCCGACGGCGAGCCGGTGCGTGCGCAGCTCGCCGGCCCCGGGAGCCGCACCGGCCTGGACCACGTCGAAGCGGGAGTAAGTGCCGTCCGGTGCGACGTCGAAGTCGGCATGCAGTTCGTTGATCCCGGTGGTCTGCAGCCATTCCCGGGTCCACTGCGACAGGTCGCGCCCGGACGCCGCGGTGAGGTGCACCATCAGATCGGCCAGGGTGGCATTGCCGAAGGCGAAGCTGCGGAAATAGCTGCCCAGTCCGGTCAGGAACTGGTCGAAGCCGACGTAGGCCGCCATCTGCTTGAGGACGCTGGCGCCCTTGGCATAGGTGATGCCGTCGAAGTTGACCTCGACCGCAGCCAGGTCGACCATGTCTGCGGCGATCGGGTGGGTGGAGGGCAGCTGATCCTGCACGTACGCCCAGGACTTCTCGACGTTGGCGAACGTCGTCCAGGCGCTCGTGTACTCGGTGGCCGCATTCTGCGCGACGACGGAGGCCCAGGTGGCGAACGACTCGTTGAGCCACAGGTCGTCCCACCACCGCATGGTGACCAGGTCGCCGAACCACATGTGGGCCATCTCGTGCAGGATCGTCTCGCAGCGGCGTTCGTACTGGTAGTTCGTCACCCGGGACCGGAAGACGTACTCCTCGCGGAAGGTGACCGCCCCGGCGTTCTCCATCGCGCCGGCGTTGAACTCGGGTACGAAGAGCTGGTCGTACTTGCCGAACGGGTAGCGGACGCCGAACGCCTGGTGGAAGAAGTCGAAACCCTGCTTGGTCTGGGTGAACAGCCGATCGCTGTCCAGGTGCTGCGCCAGCGTGCTGCGGCAGAACAACCTCAGGTCGATCCCGTCGTGCGAGTCGTTCACCACGTGGTACGGCCCGGCGATCAGGGCGGTGACGTAGGTGCTGATCGGCTCGGTGGTGGCGAAGTGGTGGACGCGCGGGCCGTTGGTGCCGGTCGGTGACTCCTCCACCGACGTGGTCGCGCCGTTGGACACCACCTGCCAGTAGGCCGGCGCGGTCACCGTGAAGGTGAACGCCGCCTTCAGGTCCGGCTGGTCGAAGCAGGCGAAGAGCCTCTTGGCGTCGGCGGTTTCGAACTGCGAGTAGAGATACACCGCGCCGTCCACCGGGTCGACGAAGCGATGCAGGCCCTCGCCGGTATTCGTGTAGAGGCCGATGGCCTCGACCACCAGCTCGTTGTCCGCAGCCAGCCCGGGAAGTGCCAGCCCGCCGGCGTTGGTCCAGCCGCCGACGTCCAGGCGCTGACCGTTCAGGGTGGCAGAGACGATGCCCTCACCGACGAAGTCAACGAAGGTGGAGCCACCCGCGGTGGCCCGGAACGAGATCTCCGACCGGGTGGGGTAGGCCTTCTCGCCGGGTCCGCCCTGACCGTCGGTGAGGTCGAGAGTGACCTGGTAGCGCTGGACCGACAGCAGCTCGGCACGGGTGGTCGCCTCCTGCCTGGTCAGGTTGGGCGGC
>CAXSEW010000517.1:0-3460 GCA_964236185.1 uncultured Nakamurella sp.
GAAGGGTCCGGAGCTGGAAGCGGAGTGGTTCAACTTCGACGCGCTCAACTTCGGTCCCGATCACCCGGCCCGGGCGATGCAGGACACCTTCTACGTCGCCGGGGCGTCCGGTGGAAACTCCGGACTCGTGCTGCGCACGCACACCTCGCCGGTACAGATCCGCACCATGCTGTCGCAGCCACCGCCGATCTACGTGATCTGTCCGGGCCGCGTCTACCGCACCGACGAGCTGGACGCGACCCACACGCCGGTCTTCCACCAGGTCGAAGGGCTGGCCATCGACCGTCACCTCACCATGGCGCACCTCAAGGGCACGCTGGACCACTTCGCCAGGGCCATGTTCGGCCCGGCGTCGCGTACCCGGTTGCGTCCGTCGTTCTTCCCCTTCACCGAGCCCAGCGCAGAGATGGACGTCTGGTTCGAGGGGAAAAAGGGCGGCGCTGGCTGGGTGGAATGGGGCGGCTGCGGGATGGTCGACCCAGATGTGCTGCGCGCCTGCGGGTTGGACCCGGCCGAGTTCTCCGGTTTCGCCTTCGGCATGGGTATCGAGAGGACGCTGCAATTCCGCAACGACATTCCCGACATGCGTGACCTCGTCGAGGGCGACGTCCGCTTCACCTCCGCATTCGCTGCACCGCCGAAGGAGTCCTGAGCCGTGCGTACGCCCCTGGGCTGGTTGTCCGAACATGTGTCCCTGCCGGCCGGCATCTCGGCGAGCGAAGTGGCAGATGCGTTGCTGCGCGTGGGTTTCGAGGTGGAGGACATCCACACCGTTCCGGAGACGACCGGCGATCTGGTCGTCGGGCGGGTGCTGAGCATCGAGGAGCTCACCGAATTCAAGAAGCCGATCCGCTTCGTCAGCGTCGACGTAGGCCCGGGTCACGGCCCCGGCGGGTCCGACGAACCACGCGAGATCATTTGCGGGGCACGGAACTTCGCTGTCGGCGACATGGTGGTGATCGCGCTGCCCGGGTCGGTGCTGCCCGGTGGCTTCGGCATCGCCTCACGCAGCACCTACGGGCACATCTCGGACGGCATGATCTGTTCGGTGCGTGAGCTCGGTATCGGCACCGAGCACGACGGCATCCTGGTGCTCGATGCCGACGCGCCGGTCGGTGTGGATGCCCGCAGCATCATCGGCTCCGATGATGCCGTGATCGAGCTGGCGGTCACCCCAGATCGCGGTTATGCGCTGTCCATCAGGGGTCTCGCCCGCGAGACCGGCGCTGCCCTGGACGTCGAGTCGACCGACCCGGCCGCCGTCGCACTGCCGGAACGGGCGGACGGCGGGTGGCCGGTGACGATCGCCGATCCCGGCTGCGCCCGCTTCGTCACCGTCCGGGTCACCGACGTCGATCCGACGGCGCCCTCGCCGTTCCTCATCCGTCGCCGGCTGCAGGCGGCCGGGATCCGCAGCATCTCCCTCGCCGTGGACGTCACCAACTACGTGATGCTGGAACTGGGGCATCCCCTGCACGCCTTCGATGCCGGCAAGCTGGCCGGTTCGATCACCGTCCGGCGGGCGGCCGACGGCGAGAAGCTGATCACCCTGGACGGCGCCACCCGCACGCTGGTGGCTGACGACCTGGTGGTGGCCGACGAGTCCGGGGCCATCTCGATGGCCGGCGTGATGGGCGGCCAGTCCACCGAGATCAGCAACACCACCAGGGATGTGGTGATCGAGGCGGCCTACTGGGAGCCTGCTGTCATCTCCAGAGCCGCACGGCGGCACAAGCTGCCGAGCGAGGCCTCCCGGCGATTCGAACGGGGCGTCGACCCTGCTGTCTCCGCGGTCGCCGCCGAGACCGCGGCCGCGCTGCTGGTGCAGTACGGCGGCGGCAGCGTGGCCGGCCGATCCGATGTGGTGACGGAGCTACCGGCGACGCCGGTGATCGAGCTGCCGCTGGCCGAGTGCGAGCGCCTCGCCGGACGGCCCTATGCCGCGCCGTCGATCGTCCTGCGGTTGGCGCAGGTCGGCTGCACCGTCGAAGCGCCGCAGGCGGATCCGTTGCGGGTCACCGCGCCGAGCTGGCGGCCGGACCTCACCCGGGCGGCCGACCTGGTGGAGGAGGTGGCTCGGCTGGAGGACTACGCCACCATCTCCTCGGTGCTGCCGAGTGCGCCGTCCGGTACCGGGCTGACCGCCGCCCAGCGACGGCAGCGCCGGCTGGCCGACGATCTGGCGTCCGCCGGACTCACCGAGGTGCTGTCCTTCCCGTTCGTCGGTCGGGCCGACTTCGACCGCCTGGGCCTGCCACCGGGCGACATCCGGCGGGTCACCTGCACTCTGGTCAACCCGCTGGACGCCGAGCGCCCAGGCTTGCGGACGACGCTGCTGCCCGGGCTGCTGGAAGCGGTCGGCCGCAATCTGTCTCGCGGATCCAAGGATCTGTCGTTCTTCGAGGTCGGGCAGGTGTTCCTGCCCAGCGCCACTGCTCCGCGGCCGCCGGAGGTAGGGGTGACGCGCCGCCCGGACGCTCAGCAGCTGTCGGTCCTGGACGCCAGTCTGCCGATCCAGCCGCTGCACCTCGGCGTCGTCTTCGCCGGCGCCGTGGAGCGCTCCGGATGGTGGGGCGCCGGCCGCGACGGGTCGTGGGCCGATGCCGTGGAAACCGCGCGCCGGGTCGGTGCCCACGCCGGTGTCCGCCTCCGCGTCGTGCCGGCGGAGCAGCAGCCCTGGCACCCGGGGCGGTGTGCGTCCATCCGCCTGGGCGACTGGATCGTCGGTTACGCCGGGGAACTGCACCCGGACGTGGTCGAGCGCTGGGGCCTGCCGGCCCGGTCGGCCGCCCTGGAACTCGATCTCGGCGCGCTACCGGCGCCGGCCGTTCCGATCGCGCCGCGCATCTCGCCGTTCCCACCGGTGCACCTCGACGTGGCGCTGGTGGTGCCGGCCGATGCGCTGGCTGCCGAGGTGACCGCCGCAGTGGTCCGCGGCGGCGGACCGCTGCTGGAATCGGTGCGGTTGTTCGACGTCTACTCAGGTGACCGGGTGGCGACCGGGACCAAGTCGCTGGCATTCGCGCTGGTGGTGCGGGCCCCTGATCGCACACTGACGGCAGCCGATGCGCTGGCCGTCCGCGACCAGGCGGTGGCCGAGGCGGCGCAGCACACCGGAGCTTCGCTGCGGTGACGACGGCTCCGCAGGTTCGCGCCGGTGCCGCAACTTCGGTTCCGGACGGGAAGATGTGAGGATGGGCTCATGCCGACGCAGTTACCGCCTGATCTATCCCGCCAAATACTGAAAGCCGGGTACTACCCCGCCCTGGTCACCGATGTACTGGACATCGCACTGGCTGACGAGCGCATCCAGACGCATCTGGTACATCTGGAGACGACGTTCGACGTGGAGACGATCCGCCGGCACCTGTCGGTGGTGGCGCTGACGCCGACCCGGCTGATCTTCGTGCACGCCGACGACCACGGCGTCGACGACGAACACGGCGAGCAGTCCCACGGC
>CAXSEW010000518.1:0-3460 GCA_964236185.1 uncultured Nakamurella sp.
ATAATGCTTGCGAAAATATCGGACAGGCTGTTACATGAACCGCAGCATCCCAACGGTGAGGTGGATCACGTGTCGCAACCACAGTTCCAGGCCCGGGACGGAGCCGTCGCCAACGGCACCCACCCGGGGTCGATCGAGGGTTCCCCCCTCGACGACGGTGCTGCGGCACTCCCGGATTCCTCGCTGGCACCCGCCACCTCATCGGCACCCGCCACACTGGTGCTCTCCCGGCACGGACAGAGCGTCTGGCATGCCGAGAACCGTTACGCCGGAAGCAGCGACATCGATCTGACCGCTGTCGGCCGGCAGCAGGCGGAGGCGCTGGCGGAATGGGCTCGCGCCCACCGCCCGGATGCCATGTACAGCTCACCGGTCCGCCGGGCCAGGGAGAGCACTGCGCCGGTCACGGCCGTGACCGGGATAGCGGCGACCATCGAAGAGGACCTCCGCGAGGTGCATTTCGGGGTGGCGGAAGGGCTGACCATCGGCGAGATGCGCAGCCGGTTCCCGGAAGCGGCGGCGAGGTTCGAGTCGGACCCGGTTGGCGGATCATTTCCCGCCGCCGAACCGCCGAACGGTGCCGCCGCGCGGGGAGCGGCGGCGCTACGGCGGATTGCCGGAGCGCATCCGGGTCAGACCGTCCTGGTGATCGCCCACAGCACGCTGATCCGGCTCGTCCTGTGTTCCCTGCTGTCCATCCCACTGGGCAACTACCGCCAATCACTGCCGAGCCTGGACAACGGCACGCTGACCCGCATCCGGCTCGGCGGCGACCAGCAATCACCCTGCGCCCTGCTGTCCTACAACGTTCCCCTGGAAACGCTGTCGCCCGTACGCGACGCGCAGCGTTCTGCTCTCGTCCCACATCACGGCTGACCCAGCCAGCTCGACCGCCGGCTCGGACGGCGCGCACTGATTCACCTCGTCGAGGCTCGGTTTGCATTCACGGCGGGCTGGTACATCGCAGTACCCCGTTCCATCCCGGAACCGGCCACGGAGGGATACCACCCGGATACCCCCCGGAATACTGATTGATCAACACGGAGGACTTGATGAACGACCCAGAGGTCAACCTGCCCAAGGCCAAGGAGCTGTTGGGCACCCAACTGTCCAGGCGCAACATGTTGCGCGCCATGGGTATCGGCGGAGCGGCGCTGGCGTCGGGACCGCTGCTCGCGGCCTGCGGGTCGTCCAGCTCGGGCACCACGGCGTCCGCCTCTTCCAGCACCGCCTCGGCTGCGGGAAGCGCCAACCTGACGGCAGCCGCCTCGTCGACCGCCGGCGCCTCCATCAGCGGCGGCAAGAGCTTCGACTGGATGCAGGCCAAGGGCAAGACGCTGCGCATGCTCCGCACCCCGCACCCGTACGTCTCGGCGTTCGACAGTGCCGGCCTGTTCAAGGATTTCACCGCCAAGACCGGCATCAACATCGCCTTCGACGACATCCCCGAGGGCGACTACTCCACCAAGTTGACCTCCGAGCTGTCCGGCAGCTCCGCCACCTACGACGTCTTCATGACCGGCGCCTACTTCATCTGGCAGTACGGCCCGCCCGGATGGATGGAGGACCTCCAGCCGTACCTTGCGGATTCGTCCAAGACCTCGCCCGAGTACAATTTCGAGGACATCTTCGAGGGTCTGCGCACCTCCACCCGCTGGGATTTCCAGAAGGGTTCCGCGCTCGGCACCGGCGGTCAATGGGCCATCCCGTGGGGCTTCGAGACCAACGTCGTCTGCTACAACAAGGAGATCTTCGACAAGAAGGGCATCAAGCCCGCCACCACTTTCGACAACTTCATCCAGCTGGCCACCGACCTCACCGACAAGTCCGCCGGCACCTACGGTGTCGCATTCCGCGGGTCCAAGTCCTGGGCCACCATCCACCCCGGCTACATGACGCAGTTCACCCGCGAAGGCGGCAAGGACTACACCTTCGCCGACGGCAACTACACCGCGACGATGAACTCGGACAAGGCCGTCGCGTTCACCAAGAAGTGGGCGGATCTGGCGAAGAAGGCCGGGCCGTCCGGCTGGACCACCTACGAGTACCCGAACTGCACCCAGGACCTCGCCGACGGCAAGGCCATGATGGTCTACGACGCCGACTCGGCCACCTACCCGAAGTTCAAGGGCACCAAGGTAGCCGGCAAGCTCGGCTGGGACGCCGGCCCGGCCGGCCCGGACGGCAGCTACGCGACGAACCTGTGGACCTGGTCGTTGGCGATGAACAAAGCCGCCAAGGACGACAACAAGCTCGCCGCCTGGCTGTTCATCCAGTGGGCGACCAGCTCCGAGGTGCTGAGCAAGGCGGCGTCCTCCAGCAGCTTCGCCGACCCGGTCCGCAAGACGGTGTTCGACGGCGCCTTCAAGAAGGCGATCGGCAGCTCCTACCCCGGATACCTGGAGACGTTCGAGAAGGTCATCGGCGCGACCAAGATCCAGTTCACTCCGCAGACGCAGTTCTTCGACACCACCGAAGCCTGGGCCGGTGCGCTGCAGGAGATCTACGGCGGCGCCGACGCCAAGACCAAGATGGACGCTCTCGCCAAAGCGAACTCGGACGCGCTGAACAACAGCTGATGCCGCGGCGGGTCACCGACCGGTGGCCCGCCGTACGGCTTGCCGACAACCGCACCTGCACCTGCACCTCGCCGTACCGGGTGCAGCTTTCCGTTTCACCCCGTACGTCGCCACCTCCAGGAGCGAGCCCCATGTCATCGATCACCGATCGGCCGGCCCCGCCGAGTGCGCCTGCGCCGCAGCGCGATTCGTCGAAGCCCCGCGTCGTGTCCAAAGCGCGGCGGAATTTCCGGCCGTACCTGCTGTCGGTTCCA
The DNA here is from genome assembly GCA_964236185.1 of uncultured Nakamurella sp. Lineage (GTDB taxonomy): Bacteria > Actinomycetota > Actinomycetes > Mycobacteriales > Nakamurellaceae > Nakamurella. The sequence goes on from CAXSEW010000518.1 coordinate 2,834, forward strand.
GCCGTCCTGCTGATCATCGGCATCCTGGTGCCGTTCATCAAGGGCATCATCCTGACCTTCCAGGGGTCGACGGCGATCACCCTGAAGAACCCGCCGTGGGTGGGCTTCAAGAATTTCTCCCGGGTGCTGAACCCGAGTTCGTCCGTCTTCATCGGCCACTCCGCCTGGATCACCGTCCAGTACGCGGTGTTGGCCACCGTCATCGAAACGGTGCTCGGGGTGGGGGTGGCGCTGCTGCTCAACCGCTCGACGTTGATCGGGCGCATCTTCGAGAAGGCGCTGATCGTCCCGCTGATGATCGCCCCGGCCATTGCCGCGACGGTCTGGAAGTTCATGTTCAACGCCGATTTCGGTGTGCTGAACCACGTCCTGGGTCTGGGCAATTTCAACTGGCTGTCTGCCGACAATGCCCTCTACGCGTCCATCCTGGTGGACGTCTGGATCTATACGCCGTTCGTCGCCATTCTGGTGCTCGCCGGTATCCGCTCACTGCCGAAGGAGCCGTTCGAGGCCTCCGCCGTCGACGACGCCGGCTCGCTGTACATGTTCCGCCGGTTGATGCTGCCGCTGATCTGGCCGTACATCCTGGTCGCCGTCATCTTCCGCTTCATGGACTGCCTGAAGATC
>CAXSEW010000519.1:0-3447 GCA_964236185.1 uncultured Nakamurella sp.
GCCGGGCGGCCTTCGACGCGTTGAAGTAGGCGTTGGAGGCGGGCAGGAACATCAGCACGATGGCGACGATGGCCAGGATGGTGCCGATCCAGCTGAACACCTGACTGCTCCCTGACCTGTAGATGGTGCCGTTGACGTTGACCGACGCCGACGCCGAACTGCTGCTGAGGATGGACAGCGCCGACACCACGGTGAGGACGATGCGGGCCCAGTTCCGGCCGGCCCGCATCTTGAAGGCGAAGAACAGGTAGAGGCCGATGAAGATCACGCCCAACGCGACGAGGAGGATCTTGGCGCCGTTGACCAGACTCTGGGTGTCGATGCCCGAGGTGTTGGGATTGGCGGCTATCGCCTGGTCCCAGACGTCGCTGGTCAGCGACAGCACCAGCGTCACCAGCCCGAGAGCGGCGACGATCATGTACACCAGGAAGGCGCCCTTGACCGTGCTGGGGGCAGCCGGCGCGGGCTGATTCGGCTGGCCCTGTCCCGGATAACCGCCACCCGGGTAACCGCCGCCGGGGTAGGGGTTCGACTGCGGCTGGTACTGGTTCTGCGGCTGGTACTGGTTCTGCGGCTGGTACTGGTTCTGGCCCTGGGGCTGCGGCTGGTACTGGGGCTGGCCCTGGGGCTGCGAGGTGGGATTCGGGTACTGCGGGTCCTGGCCCGGATACGGAGGCGTAGTCATGGCAGCAAGATAGACCGGGCGGCCCGATTGGCGCGCGCCGTTGGGAAAACACGCTGGTGCGCCCGGGCAACGACGACGGCCTTGCACCGCATGCCGACGAGCTTCCCAGTGCGCTATCCAGGCGGGCCGTTTGGGTCGCCCTGCAGCGGGATACCGGATCTCCGGCCCCCGTCGGCCGACGGGACAGCGAGCTGTCGTATTCGTCCGCCCGTCGCCCCGGCCGCGGCCCGCAACCAGAGGAGAACAACATGGCTACCAAGAAGCCACTACCGCGCTTCACCGTCCCCACCCTCGATGCCGAAGTCGGCGCCGAAGTGGCCGGCATCCTGCAGCTACGGCTGCATGCACTCAACGATCTGGCACTGACGCTCAAGCATGTGCACTGGAACGTCGTCGGGCCGCACTTCATCGGCGTCCACGAGATGATCGACCCGCAGGTCGAGGTGGTCCGCGCCTACGCGGACGAGACCGCCGAACGGATCACCACGCTGGGCAGCTCGGTGAAGGGCACGCCCGGGTCGCTGGTCGCCGAACGCACCTGGGACGACTACTCGATCGGCCGCGCCGACAGCATCGCGCACCTGGGCGCGCTCGACGTCGTCTACCAGGGCGTCATCAGCAGTCATCGCGAAGCGGCGTCGGCCACCGAGGAAACCGATCCGGTCACCAACGACATGCTGATCGGCCACCTGCACCAGCTGGAGCTCTTCCACTGGTTCATCCGCGCGCACCTCGAGAACGCCTCTGGCGCTCTCGCTACCGACTCGAAGTCCACCGAAGTCGGCGCGGCCAAGGCCGGTGCTGAGGTCAGCTGACCTCTCCGATGCGCCGCGCTCATCGAAGTGTCCCGCGCTCATCAACACGTGGGTTCAAGGCCGGTTGGGCCGGTTGACACCTCGATGAGCGCAGCGCCATGCAGATGAGCGCGCCGGACCTCGCTGAGCGCAGGACGTTCGGCTGGGCTGGTCGAGCGCTCAGGCGGTGGCCAGCCGCAGTACCGTCATGCCCGGGCCGGCCGGGAAGTTCATGGCGGTCAGCACCTTGGTCGCCTGGTCAAGTTCCACCACCGCGCCGACCAGCCTTTCCGGATGCAGCCGGCCGTCGGCGACGGCGGCGAGCATCGCCGGATATTCGCGGGCGGCCATGCCGTGCGAGCCGTAGATCTCCAGCTCGCGGGAGATCACCAGGTCCATCGGCAGGGCGGTACGCGCCTGTTCACCGAGCAGCAGCCCGATCTGCACGTGGCGGCCGCGCCGCCGTAGCGACGCCACCGACGCTGCGGCGGTGACCGGCTGTCCTATCGCGTCGATCCCGACATGGGCGCCGCCTCCGGTGATCTCGCGTACGGCCGCTGCGGTGTCGACGTCCGGGCCAGCGGTGACCACGGCGCCCGCGCCGAGCTCGGTGGCCAGCTGCAGTGCGGGCGGCGAGACATCGATCGCCACCACCCGGGCGCCGAGCGCGACCGCGATCATGACCGCGGAAAGGCCGACGCCGCCGCAGCCGTGCACGGCGACCCACTGCCCCGGCTGCACCCGACCGTGCGAGGTCAACCCGCGGAAGGCGGTGGCGAACCGGCAGCCCAGCGCCGCCGCCGCCACCAGGTCCACCCCATCCGGCAGCCGCACCAGGTTGACGTCGGCCCGCGGCAGGGCCACCTGCTCGGCGAACGAACCCGGCAGCGTGAAACCCGGCTGCTCCTGGTTCGGGCAGATCTGCGCGTCGCCGGCCAGGCAGTACTCGCACCGGCCGCAGGCCAGCACGAACGGCACCGTCACCCGGTCGCCGGGATGCCAGTTCCGCACCTCGCGACCGACGGCAGCGACGGTGCCGGCGAGTTCGTGCCCGGGAATGTGCGGCAGTGCCACCGGGTCGTGTCCGCGCCAGGCGTGCCAGTCCGACCGGCAGACCCCGGTGGCCGCTACGTCGACGACCACGCCGTCGTCCGGGCAGGCCGGCGGCGGCACGTCGACGAGGTCGAGCGGACCGTCCACCGCCGCGTAACGCAGCGCCCTCACCGCCGGACGAGCACCTTGATGGACCGCCGCTGATCCATGTCGTCGTAGCCGCGGGCGATCTCGTCGAGCGGCACGGTGGAGGTGAACACCGGTCCCGGGTCGAGCGTGCCGGCCAGCACGTCATCCAGCAGCTCGGGCAGGTACACGCGGGTCGGCGCCACGCCGCCGTGCACCGATACGTTGCGGCCGAACATCTTTCGCAGCGGCAGACCGTCGGGAACTCCGGCCGGCACGCCGACGAAGCCGACGGTGCCACCGGGCCGGGCGGCGTCCAGGGCGGTCTCCCAGGTCTGCGTGGTGCCGACGCACTCGCAGACGCTCTGCGCGCCCAGGCCGCCGGTCAGCTCCAAGACCGCGGCGACGGCTTCCTCGCCGCGGGCGTCGACGATGTCGGTGGCGCCGAACCTGCGGGCCATGTCGGCCCGGTCCTGATGGGTGGACAGCGCGATGATCCGTTCGGCGCCGAGCCGAGAGGCGGCCAGCACGGCGCACAGGCCGACCGCGCCGTCCCCGACGACCGCCACGGTGCTGCCCTGGGTGACGCCGGCCGAGACGGCGGCGTGGTGCCCGGTGCCCATCACATCGGACAGTGCCAGCAGCGCCGGTGTCCGCTCGTCGTCCTCGTCGACAGGCGCGACCACCAGCGTCCCTGACGCCTGCGGCACCCGCACGTACTCGCCCTGGCCGCCGTCCACCAGGTGGCCGTCGCGGTCGACGCTGCCGTAGCCGCCGCCGACCAGGCAG
>CAXSEW010000520.1:0-3445 GCA_964236185.1 uncultured Nakamurella sp.
CTCATGATTGGCCACGTGCTTGAGCAGGTGGGTGGTGCTGATGTCGCCGAGCGCGTAGACGCCGTCGCCGCTGGTGCGGTGGGCCTCGTCCCCGACCACCCTACCGTCCGCGTCGAGGTCGACCCCGGTCGCCGCCACGTTCAGGTTGGCGCCGTTGGGGATGCGTCCGACCGCCACCAGCAACATCTCGGCGTCGAGCGTCCGGGCGCCGTCGGGGGTGCGGAACTGCAGCTGCACCCCGGTCTCGGTGGCGGACACCTTGTCGCCGTCGACGTTCAGCACCACCTCGTAGCGGGCGGACGCCTCGGCGGTGAAGGCGGCCGAGACGTCGTCGTCGTGCGAGCGGAGCATCGCCGGGCCGCGGACCAGCTGGGTGACCTGCACTCCGAACGAGGAGAAGACGTGCGCGAACTCCGCGGCGATGTAACCGCCGCCGAGGATGACCAGGCTGGCCGGCAGGTCGTCGATCCGCATGATCGAGTCGGAGGTGTGGTAGAGCCGCCCGCCATCCGTCCCATCGGTCCCGTCCTCAGTCCCGTCGATGGGATCGGTCAGCCCGGCCAGGTTCGGGATGTACGCGCTCGATCCGGCCGCCAGCACGAAGCGGTCCGCGGTGATCTCCATGGAGCCGCCGTCGTGCAGGGCAATCTGCAGCTGCTTGTGCCCGGTGAACACCCCGCGGCCGGCGAACACGGTGATGTTCGGGCACTCCGGACCCTCCCGGTACGCCCGGCCGCCTGCCTCGATCGAGTCGATCCGGCCGAAGATGCGGTCCCGCATGCCGGGCCAGTCGACCCCGTCCAGGTGCGCTCTGACGTTCAGGTGCTCGGCGTGCCGGGCGGCGTCGGCCAGTTCGGCCGGGTGCACGAACATCTTGGTGGGGATGCATCCGACGTTCAGGCAGGTGCCGCCGAACAGCCCGTCCTCGACCATGGCGATGTTCCAGCTGTCGAATTCCGGTCCCGGGATGGAGTTGCCGGAGCCGGTGCCGATGATGACGAGATCGAAATGAGGCATGGTTTCCAGGCTAACCGCGCGAGGCTCCCCAGATGCAGCGCGAGTAGTTCACCGTCCGCCGCCAGCACCCCGCGCCGGTCGAAGAACTCGGCGATCACCCGGCAGTCCCGGGCCAGGAACGACTCGCCCTGCGGATTGGCCACCACGTCAACGGCCTGCGGTAGGTCGATGACCACGCACGAGCCCTCGTGCACCAGCACGTTGTAGGGCGACAGGTCACCGTGGGTCAGTCCTGCCGCGGCGAGCAGCTCGAGGGTCGCCACCAGGTCGTGCCAGAGCGAGGTGAACTCCTGCGAGTCCCCGTCGAACGAGCACAGTCGTTGCGCTGCAACGCCGTCCGGAGTGCCGATGAACTCCATCATCAGCTCCGAGCCGAGCAGCTGGACCGGGTAGGGCACCCGGGCCCCGGCCTTCCACAACCCGGCGAGCACGTGGAACTCCGCGCCGGCCCACTGGGCCGAGAGCAGGTCGCGACCGAAGCTGGTCCGCGCCGCCATCGCCCGCGATTCGCGGGAGCGCCGCGTACGCCGTCCCTCCTGGTAGCCGCTGTCCCGGTGGAACATCCGGTGGGCGCTGTCCCGATAGGTCTTGACCGCGAGCAGGCAGCCCTCGCCGCCGGGGATGGACCGGTCCAGCAGTGCGACGTCGGCTTCCTTGCCCGACTTCAGCTGGCCGAGCGGGGTGTCGATGGCACCGAGCGAGGTGACCAGCCAGTCGGGTACCGGCGAAGGCCCGTGCGCGGCGACGTCGTACGAGGTGTAGGCGTCGACGGGATCGACATCGACGAGGTGGAAGCCGGATCGACCCTCGGCGACCAGCCGAGGACCTGTGATGCGCCCGCGGGGCGGGCGGCGACTGGGTTTCAGCCGGGCACTGCGCGGTTCGTCCGTGCCGTCGTCGGCAGCGGAATCGGGGGAGAACGGAACACGAGGCACTGGAGGGCTCCTGAGGCAGGCGAGGAAGGGGACGGGGCGACCGCTCGAACGCTCATGACGTACCTCCTCTCAGACCGACACGACCACGATGACGGGTGGAACCCGCTGCCGCAAGGGAATTATTCAGTACGCGGGCGGTGCGATCAGGTCGATCGACCGAGGGCCGGTACGGCTGACCGACAACCCGCCGCGGCGGGCCAACCGCAACAGCCCCGGCACGTCCCTGATGTCGGCCCGGGTCGTCGCGACCAGCCGGGCGAGTGCCCCCTTGATCGATTTGTTGGCGTGGCTGACCGGCTTCTGCTCGCCCGCCCTGGTCACCGTCATCACCCGGACGGTGATCGATGCCGTGATCGCTTCCGACGGAGCAAAGGCGGCGTACGCGCCGGACCGCAGGTCCAGCACGGGCGCGTCCAGGTCGGCCAGCACCGCCGCCAACGGCTCCCGCCAGAGCGCGGAGACCGTCGGCAGGCCCGCCAGCCGGCTGCCGGCAGAGAACTTGTAGGACGGGATGGGGTCCTGCGCCGACAGCAGCCCGAACAGTGCCGAGCAGATGAGTACCCGGCCGGCTGCCCTCGTGTACTCCGCCGGGGTGAGGTGGCCGACGTCGAACGCCGCGTACAGCACCCCGGTGTACCGCCGCAGCGCCGGCGTGGTCGGCCCGGCCGCCGAGTCCGGCATTGCTTGCATGAGACGCTCGCGGGTCGGCGTCAGCGCCGGGAACGACAGCCGGCCCAGCTCGAGCGGCGGTCCGCCGCCGCCAATCGACTTGGTCTCCGAGGGCGGCAGCAGTACGTACACGCCTCGACACGCTAGCGTGCTAGCCGTGGTTCAACTGACCTGGCGGGAGCTCCGCCCGTCCGACGCGTCGGCGGTGCTGGCCGTTGATCTGGCCGCCGAGGCGGCCGAGCCGTCCGAGCACTCCACCGACCTGACGGAGATCCAGGAGCAGTTCCAGGATCCCGGCCTGCGGCTGACCGACGGTAGCCTCGCCGTGCTCGACGGCAGCCTGCTCGTCGCCTACGGCAGCCTCGGCATTCACGATCCGCTCGAGGTGTGGTCCGCGCACCTGGGCGCCGTCGTGCTGCCCGACTACCGGCACCGGGGTATCGGTCGGGAGTTGCTGCAGCGGTTGCTGCGGATGGCCCGTTCCATCCACGAAGCCGAGCACCCGGACCTGCCCGGCGAGGTCCGGATCTGGCTTGCGCAGGGCCGGGAATCGGCCGCCGCCTTCGCCGAGCGGGCCGGTTTCGCCCCGCGGCGGTACTTCATCGACATGCAGGTGGAGCTGTCGTCCGCCGCGTTACCCGACCCGGGACAGCTGGCGGGCGTGGAGATCCGGCCGTGGACGCCGGCCGACGACGAGGCCACCCGGCTGGCGTACAACGCCTCGTTCGCCGACCACTGGGGCTCCACCCCGGCCAGTCCGGACCGCTGGCGCAACCTGTTCGCCGACTCCAGCAGCTTCCGTCCCGAGTTCTCCCGGCTGGCCG
>CAXSEW010000521.1:0-3428 GCA_964236185.1 uncultured Nakamurella sp.
GGCGAGGTCTCACCGGTCTCGGTGTCGTCCAGGAGTGCCGCGCTCATAGGAACAATTGTAGGAGGGACCACCGACAGCGGACCATTTCATCCACACTGGCGGGAGGACACTGTAGGTCAGTGGTCAGGTCCACCAGAGGCGGTTGAGGCCGCCGTCGTGGAAGATCGAGCCGGGCAGCCGGCACGTTGTGGTGGTGATCTGGCCGGCCCGCATTTATCGAGCCAGCGGAGCTTGCTGCAGTCGGTGCAGGTTCCGGCCGGTGACCACCGGCCCTTGTTGCAGCTTCCGGTCATGCTGTCGATGTGCCGGTCGCATCGGTGCCCCCAGAGCCCTTCGGTGGGGGCCGAGCGGAGTCCGCTCTTGCCGGTTCCACCGATATGCGGGGGCGTGCTGGTGTTCCCCGCCCAGCCGACGGTGTTCAGATGTGGCCGCAGCTTTCCGGGTGATCCCACCGCTTGAGGCGGACCGGCTCGGAGGAGTTTGCCTCAGGCCACAGCTGGAATCGGTACTTGTCCTCGTGGTGGAGCGCTTCGTTCTCTTCCGACCATTCCGGTCGGAAGAAGTCGCGGCCGCTGATCCGGATCTTGTACGTCCCGGCGGGTACCGGCAGCAGGGTGCTGTCCACGGTCGGGGTGTGATACCACATGCCACCGGGGCCGGCGGTGACGCCGGCCGCTTCGAACAGCTCTTGCCAGTCGGCCAGGTCGTCAGGCGGCGGCCCGTCGTGCAGCTCCACCCGCAAATCCATGTCGTTGTTGTCGCGGTGCGGCGCGACAACTGGCCATATTCCAGGTACACCTTCAGATCCCACGCCTGCGCCTTTGTCATGGCGTCAGTGTGGCCGACCCGTCCGCACCGGCCGCCTGCTGATCCAGCTTGTGCTGGCGGTGGCATGCTTTCCGCTGCTGGCCGGGCCCAGGTGTCCAGAGGTCGAAACGCAGGCGAAGACGGCATACCCGGAACCGCTGACGCCGTCGTGCCGGGCGCGTTCCTGGAAAGTTCCAGCGCGGCCCGCGCAGAGCGGGTGGTGCCGATCGCAGCCGTCGACATGGAACCGAGCGGCGTCCACGGCCCGCCGAACTGGCCCGGGAAAGAACACTCCCAGATTCCAGTCCTGGAGCTCGATCAACACGACTCGAGCTTCGGGGAAACATGTGCTTGAGCGCCGAGATCGTCTGCGCACTCACCACCGGCGCGATCACGATGTCGGTCGAGCGTGGGGCCTTACGGAGGTCCAGCACGACGAAACCTGGTTCCAGCTGCTTCGCTGAGCCGGGCCCGGGCTTCGGCCTCGAGCATGGTGGTGACCACGACGCGAATGGTTATCGGACCGCACCACCCTTCGCCGGACCCATCTGGCTGTGACGGCACGAGTTCAGATGCGCCCGAGGGCATGCTGTCCCGAGTCGGCGCGGCGACGGCAGCGACGCGCCGAGTGTCGGGGTCACCGCTTACGCTGCGGCAATGGAAAACGGTGGTGCCGGCCTCGACGCAGCGGAAGCGGCCCGGCCGATCGACGTTCCCGGCGACAGCGGCGCAGCAGGAACGCGAGGACAGATCGCGGCATGGGGGCTGTGGGACTGGGGCTCCTCCGGGTTCAACACGGTCATCGTCACCTTCGTCTTTTCTGTCTACCTGACCGGCACGGTCGGCAAGAACCTGCCCGGATCGTTGTCGGCCACCACCTGGTACGGCATCTCGGTCGGCGTGGCCGGACTGCTGATCGCCGTGCTGGCCCCGGTCACCGGGCAGCAGGCAGACGCCGCCGGGCGGCGCCGCCGTTCGCTGGCCATCTATTCCGCCCTGGTGACGATCAGCATCGTCGGTCTGTTCTGGGTGCGGGACGATCCTTCCTACTTCTTCCTCGGGGCGGCCCTCATCGGGCTCGGGTCGATCTTCTTCGAGATCGCCGTCGTCTTCTACAACTCGATGCTGCGGCAGATCTCCACCCCCGCAAACATCGGTCGCGTCTCGGGTTTCGGCTGGTCGATGGGCTATTTCGGCGGCATCTTCCTGCTGCTGTTCTGCTATTTCGGTTTCATCTCCGGCGAAACCGGCAGTTCCACCCGCGGCTTCTTCCACGTCAGCACCGCCCACGGCTACAACATCCGGGTGGTGGCGCTGGTCGCCGCCGCCTGGTTCGCCCTGTCGGCGTTGCCGGTGCTGTTCCGCATACCAGAGGTACCGCCGACGCAGCGACAACGCCGATCCATCGCCGCCGCCTACCGCGAGCTGTTCCGGGACATCGCCCACCTGGTGCGGACGGACCGCGACGCCGCGGTCTTCCTGCTCGCCAGCGCGATCTTCCGGGACGGTCTGGCCGGGGTGTTCCACTTCGGCGCGATCCTGGCCAACGTCGTGTACGGATTCACGCCCGGCAACGTGCTGATCTTCGGCGCCGCGGCCAACATCGTCGCCGCCCTCGGCGCCCTGGTCGCCGGCCGCTTCGACGACCGACTGGGCCCGCGCGCTGTCATCGTCGTGTCGCTGATCGGGCTGCTGGCCTCCGGCGGGGTGGTGATGTTCCTGTCCGGCCAGGCGGCGTTCTGGACGTTCGGGCTGCTGCTCTGCCTGTTCGTCGGGCCGGCCCAGTCGGCGTCGCGGACGTTCCTGGCCCGGCTGACCCCGCCCGGCAACGAGGGGCAGATGTTCGGCCTCTACGCCACCACCGGGCGCGCAGTTTCCTTCCTGTCCCCGCTGTTGTTCGCCCTCTTCGTCTGGCTCTTCAACGCCGACCGGGCCGGTATTGCCGGCATCCTGCTGGTGCTGGCCGTCGGTCTGGTCCTGGTGTTGCGGGTCCGCCGGCCCGCCGACCGGGCGCTCGTTCCGACCAGCTGAACCGGCGGAATGCTGCCTGCTGCGGCGTGGTTGCCGATAGCAGCAGATCCCATCAGGAGGCGCACGGTGCACGGTGAGTACAAGGTTCCCGGCGGGAAGTTGGTCGCCGCCGACGTCGAGGTCACCGACGGCAGGCTGGCGAGCGTCGCGATCTCCGGCGACTTCTTCCTCGAGCCCGACGAGGCGCTGTCCTCGATCGACGCGATCCTGACCGGACTGCCCGCCGAGACCGACAGTGCCGCATTGACGGCCGCCGTGCAGGCGGTGATCGGCCCCGAGGTGACCATGATCGGCTTCACGCCGGAGTCGGTCGCCATTGCGGTCCGCCGGGCGCTGGGCCGCGCCACCAGCTGGTACGACCACACCTTCGAGCTCGTCGACTCCGGCCCGCAGCATCCGGCCATGCAGATGGCCATCGACGAGGTGATCGCCCGCCAGGTCGGCGCCGGCACCCGCAATCCGGCTCTGCGGATCTGGGAGTGGGCGTCGAACGCCGTCATCATCGGGTCGTTCCAGTCGCTGACCAACGAGGTGGACACCGAGGCCGCGGACCGCCTCGGATTCACCGTGGTGCGGCGCATCTCCGGTGG
>CAXSEW010000522.1:0-3413 GCA_964236185.1 uncultured Nakamurella sp.
CGCCGCTGGACCGAGTCCCGGATGACCTCGAGGACCTTGCGCTGCCGAACCGTCAGCGGGCGACCGTTGTCCACATCCGGGAATTCGGTGACGGTGTCGTCCTCCGGGTCGAGTATCGGCGCAGCGAGATCCGCCGCGGCCCGCTGGCCGCTGGATTTGCCTGGTGGTGTTGCTCGTGTCGCCACGTTCGTACCTTCCTGTGGAGCCCGGGAACCCGACAGCCTGCTGTTGGGGACCTGTGGAGTCGGCCGGGGAAGCCGGCACCGGCTGGTCCGGTGGCTGTGGGCTGGGCGGATGCGGTGATCGGTGGGATTACCGTACGACCGCGCAGGTCACAATTCAAACAGGCGTTCGACGGACACGCCGACAAATCTTCCCACTGTCGGTGGGGACCTGTAGAACTAGGTCAGGCGTTCGATAGAACGCCCGTTCGAGATGTCGCTCGGGGATCGATCGCCTGCCACCAGCAGGAGAGGACCACCGTCCGTCCGCTCGTACGCCCCGCGGCCGCCACGCCGCCGATCGAAGAGAGGTAACAGTCATGGTCAGTTCGACTGGTACCGCAGTGCTCGCTCGTTCCAATTGGTCGGACCCCGCTCGCCGGAAACGGACAGACACGACGCCGCCGCTGTCGGCGCTCGACCGCTTGTCCGGCGACACAGCCGACTCGGTCGAGTCGTTGCGAATCCCCCGGGACATGGGTGGTTCGGAGTCGCCGGCGAGTCCGCGCACGGCAGCAGGCGCCAGGGCGATGCGCCGGCGCCGGGCACGGCTGGCCGCCGACCGACGGCCGCCGTCGGGCGTGCTGCCGTCGAGTCCTCGTCGATCCGCTGCGGTGACGGCGGATCGGGGCGACGAGGTCGACGACCGGGCCTATCCGGTCGGTCGCTGGGCGCGGCTGGCCTGCACGCTGTGCTTCGCTGCGACGGCGGTCGTGGTGGCCGTGGTGTTGCTCTCCTCCGGCAGTCCCCGGGTGGTCGGCCCGGTTGTCGTACAGCCGGGGGACACCCTCTGGTCCGTGGCGCAGCGCGCCGACCCGGCGTCGGACCCCCGCGCGGTGGTGGATCGCATCAAGGAGTTGAACGGGTTGCACAGCGATGCGGTCGTGGTCGGCGCGGTGCTGCAGGTCCCGGTCTCCACGCCCTGAGCCCGGGTACCGAGCACGATTGCGCCGGTGACGTCGTGATCGGGCGAACTCGGACCCGTTCTGCCCAGTCGGCGAGATCGTCGCGGTGACCTCTGCGTCACCGGCCGACGCGGGTAGGGGATATGGGTGCGACACGCCGCCCGGGCCTTGCATCTGCCGATGGCGGGATCTACGGTCAACCCCAACATCTAGTAGTTACAAGGATGTAAGCTGTCCACAGGTTGGGTTACCTCCAGCGGGTGTTGTCCACAGCGCCGCCCGGTTACCCACCGGTTCTCCACAGTTCCTGTCCACATCTCCGACCCGGTGCCGGTGTTCGTTCCGGCTCGATCGGGGCCTGTGTGCACGGGGAGGTGGCGGTTCCGGCCGAGCCGCCACCAACGATCGGGAAGGGCTGGTGCACCAGTCGTGCGATGCCCGTTCTGCCGCCACCCCGACTCCCGGGTGATCGATTCCCGTGAGGTCGAGGACGGCCAGGCCATCCGCCGCCGACGGTCGTGCCCGGAGTGCTCGCGTCGGTTCACCACGGTCGAGGAGCCGGTGCTCGCCGTGGTCAAGCGCAGTGGCGTCACCGAGCCGTTCAGTCGCGCCAAGGTGATCCTCGGCGTCCGGCGGGCCTGTCAGGGTCGACCGGTCGACGAGGACGCGCTGGCCCTGCTCGCTCAGCAGGTGGAGGAGACCATTCGGGCCACCGGTGCCGCCGAGGTCCCGAGCCAGGAGGTAGGGCTGGCCATCCTGCGGCCGCTCCGTGCGCTCGACGAGGTGGCCTACCTCCGGTTCGCCTCGGTCTACCGCTCGTTCGAATCGGCCGATGATTTCGCGGCCGAGATCGAGCGGTTGAAGCAGGACCGCCAGGAGCCGCAGGCAGTCGTCACCGCCGGCTCCCGGACCGCCGGGCCACCGGGCTGATCCGGACCGTTCGCGGCCACAACCAGCCGGCATCAGCTGTGCTGCCGACCGCGCGCCCCGGGCACCCGCAGGACCCGCCTCTCCGACCGTCATCACCACACCTCGCTACCCCGACCAGTACCACCACACCGCCGACCGCATCGCACCGCCGACCGCATCGCACCGCACTGCCGACCTCACCGCACCGTTCCACCATCACCGTTTCGCCAGGAAAGGGATTGCCCCATGACCGAGACCCTCGGTACCTCATCCGGTTCCACCGGACCCACCGCCACCCGTGGCAACGACACCGGTATGCGTGGGAGCGACACCGCGACCGGAAGCGCGGCCAAGGGACGGCGCGGCAAGACGGACGGCGGGGACGGGGGTTCAGGCCTGCACCTGGAGCGGCTCTACACCACCGCCGGTGTGCATCCCTACGACCAGGTGACCTGGGAACGCCGCGACGTGGTCCTGACCAACTGGCGCGACGGCACGGTCAACTTCGAGCAGCGCGGGGTGGAGTTCCCCTCGACCTGGTCGGTCAACGCCACGAACATCGTCACCAGCAAGTACTTCCGCGGCGCGGTCGGCACGGCGCAGCGCGAGTCCAGCCTCAAGCAGATCATCGACCGGGTGGTCACCACCTATACCGCCGGCGGCCGGGACAACGGCTACTTCGCAACCGGCGCGGATGAGGAGATCTTCTCCCACGAGCTCACCTGGATGCTGCTGCACCAGGTGTTCGCGTTCAACTCCCCGGTCTGGTTCAACGTCGGAACCTCGTCCCCGCAACAGGTCTCGGCCTGCTTCATCCTGGCCGTGGACGACACCATGGACGCCATCCTGAACTGGTACCGCGAGGAGGGCCTGATCTTCAAGGGCGGCTCCGGCGCGGGGCTCAACCTGTCCCGGATCCGCTCGTCGCAGGAGCTGCTGTCCTCCGGCGGCACTGCCTCGGGCCCGGTCTCGTTCATGCGCGGCGCCGACGCCTCGGCCGGCACCATCAAGTCCGGTGGCGCCACCCGTCGCGCCGCCAAGATGGTGGTGCTGGACGTCGACCACCCGGACATCGTCGAGTTCGTCGAGACCAAGGTGAAGGAGGAGCGGAAGATCCGCGCCCTACGCGACGCCGGCTTCGACATGGACCTCGGCGGCGACGACATCGTCTCCGTGCAGTACCAGAACGCCAACAACTCCGTGCGGGTGTCCGACGAGTTCATGCGGGCCGTCGAGTCCGGCGCAGATTTCGGGCTGCGTGCCCGGCAGACCGGCGAGGTCATCGAGAGCGTGGACGCCCGCGAGCTGTTCACCAAGATCAACACCGCGGCCTGGGAGTGCGCCGACCCCGGCATCCAGTACGACGACACCATCAACG
>CAXSEW010000523.1:0-3410 GCA_964236185.1 uncultured Nakamurella sp.
CAGGGTGCCCGCCAGGTCACGATCATTGCCGCGGAGCACCTGGCGGCCATCGGCAGCTATTTGGGTCAAGACAGCGCACCGCCCGAGCTGCTGCGGCGGAACGTCGTGGTGCGTGGGATCAACCTGGGTGCATTGAAGGGGCGGGAGCGCATCGAGACCATCATCTCGTTCGCCGCCGCGCAGGAACTGGGCACCAGGGCCGACGGCAGCTCCGAGGGCACATCGGTCGAGGTGTTGGCCGAGATGGCGGACCTGGTCGCCACCGGGAAGGTGGAACTGCCGATCGCCGCCGGCTATCCGCTGGACGCCGTGCGCGAGGCCTACACCGAGCTCGAGCTCCGGCACACCCGCGGCAAGATCGTGCTGATCCCGTAACGTTCGGTCCCGCCGACCCTCGTCGGTCGCAGGCGGCCGAAAACCGTTCTGCCAGCGGACAACTTGCACAACTGGACCGATGGACCTCCGGGCCCAGTCGCGGTACGGTCTGCGCCAGATCAAATGCCCACGATGCTCCGGAGGTTCGCGGTGACCGATCTGCTCGACATCACGCACAAGGTCCTGCCCGTGGCGGTCGTCGGTCCCGGGGGGGTCGGCCCGTTGCCTGCCTATACCGACGGACACCACTACTACTTCGACGACGAGGCCGTGGCGCAGGCAGGTGCGCGCCTGTCGGGATTGCTCGACCTCGCTGGCCGGACCGTCTCCGTGGAACGGTCCCTGTCCGGATGGCAGGAGTTCCGGGGCCAGCAGGAACGCCCGCTGCACCAGCGTCACATCGCCGGCCGGCAGGTCTTCCGGTTCGACGACGAGTGGCTGTTCACCGTGGTGCGACCGGCCGAACCCGCCTCCAGCTGA
Source organism: uncultured Nakamurella sp. (assembly GCA_964236185.1). Taxonomy (GTDB): domain Bacteria; phylum Actinomycetota; class Actinomycetes; order Mycobacteriales; family Nakamurellaceae; genus Nakamurella. The sequence goes on from CAXSEW010000523.1 coordinate 856, forward strand.
CTGCTGTTGCGGCACCTGATCCCAGTGGTGGCACCCGCGTGGCGCCGGTTTCGGGTCTCCGTCGCACGATCGGCACGCCGAGGCTGCCGGCCACCGCATTCCCCGCCAGCCGAGCGACGGTGGCCCGGTCGACGTGGTGCCGACCGGTGCCGGCGATTGCCGGAATGGGTGCCAGCCAGCGCACGGTGACCTCGATACTGCGTGCGGCCACCACCCGTCGCAGGCTCTCCACCAGCGACTCGTCGCCGAGGAACGCCGGGATCGTCGTTCCGTGTCGCCCGTCCTGCGCGTAGTCGATCGCCACCGGGGAGATCACCACCGCGGCGTTGATGGCCGCCTGGAAGGCTGCGCGGTGGAACTCCCCCATGGCCCCGCCGCAGCGGGTGGTGGCCTCGGGGAACACCTGGACGCGCAGTCCGGACCGGAGAGCAGCGGTCATCTCCTCCACGGTGCCGGGCAATGTCCGAAATTCCCTGCGGTGCAGGAAGAGGGTGCCGGCCCGGACGGCTGCCCGACCGATCACCGGCCAGTTCCGCACGTCCGACTTGGCCACCATCACCATCGGTGCACAGCCGGCCAGGGCGAGGATGTCCAGCCACGACACATGGTTGCCGACGACGAGCGAGGGTCCGCTGCGCGGTGCGCCGTGCACGACGAGGCGCACGCCGACCGCCCGCAACACCCAGCGCGCGGCGTGCCGCAGCGCCCAGCTCCCGCGGCGGGACCGACGGTATCCCGGGACCGACGTCGCAGCGGCCAGCACCAGCACCCCGGCCGCCAGCGCGACCACCAACGCGAGCACCCGCGCCAGTTGACGCACCCGGCTGACGTACGCACCGGACGGCGCGATGCACTCCGTGCCGCAGGCCGGCCGAAGACAGACCGTCATGCCCGGTCGAACAGATCGGTCGGCGCATGCGCGGCGAAGAAGCGCAGGTACCGCGCATCGGCGGTGTCCAGATCCAGCAGGGTGAGGAAATCGGCGGTGCCGAAGTCGTGGTCCAGGCTCGGCGGTCCGCAGATCACCGCGCCCAGCCGGAGATAGCCCCGCAGCAGTGGCGGGATGACCGGCCGGGCCGGCCGGGCAACGGCAGTGGTGTCCATGGGCACGGCCGGCGTGCACCACCACTGTTCAGGAGCGGCATACCGGGCCCTGGCGAGGTCGTCGAAGGCGGCGGCATTCCCGCCGCCGTCACGGAGGGAGATCGACGCGCAGCCCAGCAGGTAGCGGTATCCGGTCATCGCCAGGTAGCGGGTGATACCGCCCCACAGCAGCGAGATCGGGGCTGCTCCGCGGTGTTGAGCCGCGACGCAGCTGCGGCCGGCTTCGACCGTCCGGTCCAGGATCGCCTCGAGCGGAGACAGGTCGAATTCGCCGTTCGAGTACAACCCGCCGGCCCGCGGCTGGAAGTCGTTCGCATGTGGGGGCAGCAGCCGGTAGGTGGCCACCACCTCGGTGTTCGCACCGATGGACCCGGCCGAACCGTTCGGGCCGGCGGGCCCGTCGTGGCAGACGATCAGGTGGTCGCACAGGTCGTCGAACTGGTCGGCGTCCAGCCCGGCCGGACCGGGCGTGCTGGCGCCGCACTCGGTGTCGAACACGGTGAAGCGCAGGCGCTGCGCCGCACGGACATCGGCGCTGTCGGTGGCGAGCCGGACGTGGTAGGTGGCGGTCTGTGGTGGTCGTTGGGCAATCGTGAGCGCGGGCAGTTCGCTGGTGGTCACGATCTACAGAGTGTGCGCAACCCATACGCCAAACCGGCGACGTCGAAGCGGCGACCGCGTGGCCACTGCGTGAACGATGGCAGCGTCAGTCGCGCCGCGGGCGCTGCAGCGTGAACGTCTCGAATTCACGCAGCTCACCGCCGGTGCCGACCACCTCGTAGTAGGTCACCGTGATCGACGTGGTGCCGCCGCGCCGCGTGCCGGGGTCCACCGCGAAGGCCGCAAATCCGTACGCGTTGGCCGCGTCCCGGTTCGCCGACCACGGCGCATCCTCGGTGACGTACACCGGCGGTCGCTTTCCGGTGGTGGGGTTGGCCTCTCCGACGGACGTGATCACCCGGCACTGCGGCGGGTCGAAGAGCAGCTGGTTGGACGGGACCGAGGTTCCGCCACCGCCGATGACCATGTGCACGCTGCCGAGGGTGGTGTCGATGACGTCGGTCCGCTTCGACACCGGGATCGGCGTCAGCGTGGCGTTGCGCTGCTGCCCGCGGATCGGGTGCGAGCGCTCGTAGTGGTGCTCGTGCCCGCAGACGACGAGGTCCACGCCGTAGCGATCGAAGAGCGGCAACCATTCCTGCCGGACGCCGAGATCGGCCCCGTTGAACTTGTCGGCCGTGCTGATCGCCACCTGGTGCATGCAGACGACGATCCAGTCGATGTTCTCGTCCTGGCGGGTTGTCGCCAGCTCCTGTTCCAGCCACCGACGCTGCGCCTGGCCGGAATAGCCGCGGACGTAGCTGTCGCCGCCGTCCTGGTAGCAGATGTCGTCGTTGTTCAGGCTGATCACCCTGACCGACCCGACGGTGAAGGAGTACCACATGCCCTTG
>CAXSEW010000524.1:0-3399 GCA_964236185.1 uncultured Nakamurella sp.
CACGGCGCTGTCGAAGGTGGCGATCCCGTTCTCGGTCAACACCCTCGCCCAGCGCGCCGCGCTGGTCGCCCTCGCGGCGAAGGATGAACTGATTCCCCGCTGGCAGCAGGTGATCTCGGAACGTACGAGGGTGACCGACGGGCTGCGGAACCGGGGTTACGAGGTGCCGACGTCACAGGCCAATTTCATCTGGATGCCGCTCCGTCAGCGGGCCGCCGAATTTGCCGCGCACACCGAGGCGAACAAGGTCATCGTCCGGGCATTTCCGGACGTGGCGGGCGGGGTCCGGGTCACCATCGGGTCGCCGGCGGAGAACGATGCATTCCTCTCGGCCGCCTACTCCTTTCCGCTCTGATCGGGACACATTCCTGGCAGCAACTCACAAGGCACCCAGCGCGGAGACGAAGTGTGGCAACGTCGCGCCGAGCCGTGAGAGGAATCGGAGCACCTGTGAAGTCATCATCGGGTCGGTGGCGGCCTGGTCGGCGAGTCGCTTCTGCGTCACCGGCTCTTCGCGCGACAGCCACGTCAGTGACGCGACTAGTACGAGCCGCCCTTCGGTGTCAGCGATCCGGTCGCACGTGCTCGAACGGCCCGTCGAGCCGAGCCCATTCCGTGTTGGTGCTCCATTCCGGCCACGTGTCCGTGTCCGCCCACAGGGCGTCCCAATGTCAGCCGACCGGGGCGAACAGGCTGACGCCGACGACCACGGTCACCAGTAGCAGCACGGTTCCGGCGACGATGAGCAGACCGGGATGGCGCTCGACGAGGGGAAGAACTTTCCGGTGTCGCTGGGCCACCGCCTTGGGTCCTGCAACACCCGCCAAGACGTCGAAACAGCCGTATCCAAAACGCTCGGCGAAGGTGTGAAGGTCTGCCCCGGCAAATATCTGACCGGTCAACCGCAGTGCTGGTGTTGCACTAGCCCGCCGTACAGCAGCGCCGACCAGCCGATGCCCATCCGACCGGCCGAGCGGTAGACGCCGAGGACGATCAGCGGCACGAAGATCAGGGCCCGGAATCCGACTCCCCGCCAGAACGCGTCGGCATCCGGTCGGACCTCCAACAGTGGCGATTGCTGGCCGGTGAACTGTGCGGGCGGGGCGGGTGGAACGCCGTAGCCAGGCCGCGGATTGAATGACATGCGCCAGAAGGTAACCACTGCACCGACGTCGGCCATGCAGTTATCCACATGGCGGTCTGGCGGAGACCGGACGGTGGACACCGGATCGCGCGACCATCGCGGAATGCGCAGGAACAACGGCGAGCAGAGCGGAGGCGACAGGATTCGAACCTGCGAGGCTGTTACACCCGGCCGCTTTCAAGGCGGCTTCCTTAGGCCACTCGGACACGCCTCCGCACGCCAGCCTAGAGGTCAGGGCGACACCCGCCAACCAGCCGGACCGCCGCGCCACCCTGGCGAGGACGGCTGCGCGATCAGGTCATCGCAGCGGCAGCCACTGGCTCACCGAACACCCGCATTGGCCACGCACAACCTGGTGACGGATGGAGCCGGTGCGGGGTGGGCCGAACAAATCCTGAATGAAGACACGAGATGTTGCGTGGCCGGATAGCTGCGGCGGGCAAACCAGGAGCGGCGTAGGCAGGACAGCTGCGCATCAGCGCAGCCGGCGTGGTTCGATCACCGTCTCCTGGACCGTGCCGTCGGCGGCGCGGCGCACCGAGTGGGCGAAGCGGTCGGGCCGGTCCGCCACCGCCTCGACCAATGTCGTCCCGGCGAAGACCAGCCCGACGCCGTCGTCGGTGGCGTAGCCGTGCCGCCGACAAGCCAGCACAACGAGCCAGCCGAGATTCCGCCGAGTACGACGCCGGCCTGCCAATGAGCGCCTTCACGTCATCGTCGTCCGGCATGGTGAACACCTCGAGATGCGATCGCCGGAATCAGGTGGACAGTGCCGAGTAGGCACTTGCGATGGACGCCGGGTGATCGCCGTTCGCCGTGCCGAGGCAGCAGATATTCGGGGTACCGAGAGCACCGGAGAGGTCAACGCACAGATCGAAGACCGGGCCAGCATCAAGATCGAATCGGTCCCTACCGCGGGAGTCGAAGCCGATGGAGGTGGCGACAATCGTCGGCGCCGCAGCGGGCACTGAATGTCCCGGTCAGTCGCGGGGCTCGAGGACGAACAGCGGAATCGTCCGGTCGGTCTTCAGCTGGTACTCGGCATAGTCCGGGAAAGCCTCGACCGACCGCTTCCACCACTCCTGGTACTCGGCGCCGGACACCTCGCGCGCCGTCATCTGGTAAATCTGTTCGCCATCGCGAACCTCGAGTTCTGGGTGGGCCTTGAGGTTGTAATACCAGACCGGATGCTTCGGGGCGCCGCCCTGCGACGCGACCGCGGCGTAGCTGCCCTCGTGCTCGACCCGCATCAGCGGTACCTTCCGCAGGAGGCCGGTCTTCGCGCCGATCGTGGTCAGCAGGACCACCGGCATGCCCCGCATGGTGGTGCCGTCGGTGCCACCTGATCTCTCGTACACCTCCACCTGGTCGCGGACCCACTTCGCCGGACTGGGTGCATATTCTCCGTCAACTGGCATGACACCAGCCTATCCATCTTCCTATCGGTACCACCCGGCGTGACCGACGACCCGGTCCGCCAGGGCCGGCGGTGGTCCCACCGGAGCCGGCGGGAGATGATGCGCCGGTGGGTAGAAATCGCGAGCGGGGTACCAGGGCCCAGCCGCCCGGACCGACCCCGGGCGTCTACCCGATCGACTCGGGAACGGCCGAGCTGGTCCAGGATCGCGACAACCCGCACGGATACCTGCTGCTGGTCAACGGCGTGCAGAGTTCCCACATCGACCTGGCCGACCGGACATGGCTCGACTTCGAGTACATGCGGTGGATCGCAGCCGTCATCGAGGATCGGGTGCCGCCGGGACAACCGCTACGGGTGCTGCATCTCGGGGCCGCCGCGTGCTCACTGGCCCGCCACCTGGCGGCGGTCCGGCCCGGTTCGCACCATCTGGCAGTCGACACCGACGGCGAGCTGTCCCGACTGGTCCGGGCATGGTTCGACCTGCCCAAGGCGCCGGTACTGCGGCTGCGCGTCGGCGATGCCCGCACGGTGACCCAGGCGCTGCCGGACGCGAGCTACGACGTGGTGGTGCGGGATGTATTCGCCGGCGCGGTGACCCCGGCGCCGCTCACCACTGTGGAGTTCACCCGCCAGGCGCACCGCGTGCTGACGCCCGGCGGGCTGTACTTGCTCAACTGCGGAGACGCGCCGGATCTGCGCCTCAGCCGCAGCGAGATCGCGACACTGGCAGAGGTTTTCGGCCAAGTCGCGGTGGTTGCCGATCCGCCCATGCTCAAAGGAAGACGGCGCGGCAACGTCATCGTCGTCGGATCTGATTCGCCCGTCGGCAGCGCCG
>CAXSEW010000525.1:0-3381 GCA_964236185.1 uncultured Nakamurella sp.
GGAGGTGCTGACGCGCGCGCTTCTCGTAGGCGCCGGGTGTCCGACTGGCTACTGGGCAACCTGATGGAGCTCGTAGCCGGCCGGCTGCTGTGCCGTGTGCGGATGGTTCGGCCCGACGTAGACCTTGAGCTTGCGGGCCATGGACCGACCCAGCGAGTTGTGCGGCAGCATGCCGATGACTGCCTTCTCGACCAACTTGTCGGCGCGGGTGTCGAGCAGCTCGCCGACCGACTGCTTGCGCAGCCCACCCGGCTGTCCGGAGTGCCGGTACAAGAACTTGCCGTCCCGCTTGTTGCCGGTGACGGCGACCTTGTCGGCGTTGATGATGACGACGAAATCGCCGGTGTCGACGTGCGGCGCGTAGATCGCCTTGTGCTTGCCGCGGAGCAGCTGAGCCGTCTGGCTGGCCAGCCGGCCGAGCACGACATCGGTCGCGTCGATCACGTGCCAGGCGTGGGTGACGTCGCCGGGCTTGGGGCTGTACGTGCGCACGGATATGCCTCTGTCTCTTGAAATCACGGTGTGAAACTCTCATCCCACGTCGCGGGTGGTGCTCCCAGGACGAGTGGCGCCGCGGGTGGGCGACGGCCTTTCAATGGTGCTGCGCCGGTCGGGATCGTCAGACCACGCACAACACAACGGACGGCCACGATGCGGCACGCCGATGATCGAGGTTACCGGTTCACCGCGGCGAGGTCAAAGTGGCGACCTGCGACGAGGGCTCCCAGCGCGTGGCGATGTCAGAACCCGGCCAGTAGCTGGTACTGGGCAGCAACGACGGCGTTGATGTCGGCCTCGCTCTCGGCCGAGAGCTCGAAGGCGTACCGGTCCCGGATGCCGACGCAGTAGTACGTCGAGTTGAGCGCGTCCTGCAGGCACTTGGCGCCCGGCGCCTGGCTGGTCAGCTGGTACGGCTGCAGGGAGTTCGCCTTCTGCGACGTCGCCACGAAACTGTCGCGGACCGCAGCGGCGCCGGCGGCATCCTTCGCCCGGTACACCGTTGCCCGTCCGCCGCCCACCGCGTCCACCCCGGCGCCGGCGAAGAGCGCCTTGGTCCCGACCGGGTCGGTGTCGTAGTGCAACTGGCCGGCCGCGGTCATGTAGCCGTCGAGCACGGTCAGGTCCTCGCCCGTGTGCGGGATGGTGTGGGCCATCATGCCCTCCGGGTCCACCAGCAGCTGCATCAGCGCGGTCGACGCGGTCGGCTTGAACGTCCCGAACGCAGCGCTCTGCACCTTGAAGGTCTTGGCGGCCAGAGTGCCCAGCACAGCAGCCGACTGCTTCTTGTCGGTGGCATACACGTACAGCACCATCCGGCCCTGGGCCAGGAAGCTCTGCAGGTAGATGCCGTCCGAGGTGGTCCCGTACTGGCCGGCAGCAGTCGGATAGCCCGCCAGCACCGCCTTGCCCTTGTCGTTCTCCTTGTCGACCGACGCGTCCGCCAGCGCCGGTACGGCGGCGGTGGCCTGGGCCGCCGTACCGAATTCGAACGCGGCGACCAGCAGTGCACCGGTGGTGCTGCTGCGCGCCGAGGAGAAGCCCGTGATCATGCCGGCCCGCTGGGCCACCGACGGCACCGGCGCGGTGAACAACACGGACATCGCCGACGGGCCGCGCAGCGGCCGCGTGCTCAGGTTTCCGCCGCGGATGAACGCCGGATCGATGAAGGTCGGGACCACGAGCACGGAGGCGATCCGGCGGCCTTCCAGCAGATTTGCGCTGTCCTGCGTGGACGGCGTCCTGTTGTACCTCAGCGGCGTCGTGGGATATGCCTGCGACGCCGCTGACGACTCGGTCGACGATGAAGCGGTCGAGCTGTCCTCCGATGACGCTGGGCCTCCGCTGGTCGAGGGCAACGAAGTGGTCGACGCGGCGGTGCTGTCCGAGCTGCTCGGGGCCGACGTGTCCGAGGAGGACACGTCCGAGCTCGACGTGTCCGCGGACGTCTCGGAACTCGACGTGTCGGAAGTCGACGTGTCGGAACTCGACGGCGACGAGCCGGACTTCGACGAGCTCGACGAGGTGGTCAACCCGGCGGGGTTGGGCTCCGCGGTACCGGCGATGGTCGTCGCGCAGCCGGCCACCAGCACGGCGGCCAGCGCAGCAACGGCCGCGGTCAATCTTCTGCGTGTCATCCATCAGTCCTTCCCTGCCGAGCTCGGCCACCCGGAACCCGGGGATGCCGGCTCCACGGTAAACGGGTGGGGCACATCCTGCGCCGTTCGAGGGTGCTGCTCGGGTGCGACGAGCGGTGGCACCGGATCGTTCCGGTTCCGTACCGGTCAGCCGGAACCGTGCCCGCTTCCGCACCGAGCCGGCCGGCCCTGTTTCACCGGGCCGGCAACTGCCGGAACGCCCGGGTCGCCAGGGCGCGGTCGGCCAGCTCCGCGTCGGGTGGGTAGTCGACGGCGACGAGGGTGAGCCCGAGTGCCGGCGCGATGTGCACGCCGGTGCTGCGGCTGGCAGCGGCCAGCAGTTGCGCCGGGCGGCTGACCGGCACCTGGTGCTCGCCGACGGCGATCAGCGAGCCGACCAGTGACCGCACCATGGAATGGCAGAAGGCGTCCGCCGCAGCGTCGATGACCACCACCTCGTCGTGCCGGGCCACGGTCAGCGCCTGTAGTTCGCGAACGGTGGTCGCGCCGTCGCGCGGCTTGCAGTACGCCGCGAAATCGTGCAGCCCGATCAGTCCCTGCGCCGCCTGCGCCATCGCGTCGACGTCCAGAGGTCGCCGGCGGGCGAAGACGTCGGTCCGGCGCAGCGGGTCGACGCCCCACTCGGCGGCGCCGATCCGGTAGCGGTAGTGCCGGCGCAGCGCGGAGAACCGGGCGTCGAAGCCCGGCGGCGCGAGGCTCACCCGGCGCACCCGGATGTCCGGTGGGAGCAGCCCGGCAAGCCGGCGGAGCAGGCCGTTGCGACCGGCGGCGAACACCGGCGGCGGCGGACCGGCGGACAACACCGGGGGCGGCGGACCGGCGGACAACACCGGGGGCGGCGGATCGGCGGCGCCCGCCGCGGGTGGCGGTGCTGTCCTGGCGGCGTCCGATCGCAGACTCGCCGGTCCGCCCCGTGGCGAAAGCGCGAGGAGGCCGTCCTCCGGAACGTCGATGTGCGCCACCTGACCGGTCGCATGCACGCCGGCATCGGTACGCCCGGCCACCACCATGGGCACCTCCCGGCGGAACAGCACCTCCAGTGCCGCGGCGAGGGTGCCGGCCACGGTGCGTCGCTCCGGCTGGGCGGCCCAACCCGAGAAGCCGGTGCCGTCGTAGGAGATGTCCAGCCGCAACCGCACGGTCACGCGCACTCACCTGTCGTTCGGTTACCCGCGGGGTGGATCTGTCCACCCTCCGTGCCAACCCTAACGGCGATGACCCAGCC
>CAXSEW010000526.1:0-3379 GCA_964236185.1 uncultured Nakamurella sp.
AGCCGGCGAGCCAGGTGGTGACTGCCGCAGGTCACCCCGCAGGTCACCGGCGTACGCGCGGGCGGTGTGCGGGCTCATGGTGCCCAGCCAGCCGGCCAACCCCAACCCGGCGAGACCACCGGCCGCAGCGGAGCGGACAGACAGAACATCGGTGCTAGTGGTCATGACCATCAGCGTGCCGCGTGCCACCGACACCTCGTGCTGTTCGAGAACCGGCGCTTTTCCGACGCGAGCTGCCCGCTCAGTGCTGGATGATCCAACGATGGACCGTCGAACTTCTCGTTACACGCCCAGCGTTCCACTGGTCATCGCCTTCATCTGCGCGGTCGTCGTGTTGGCGCTGGGAGTCATCGGTCGCAATTGGTGGACAGTAGCTCTGAGTCTGGTTCTGTTGATCGGGGTTGCCCTCACCTACACCGGCGCACGACGCCGCCAGAGCAAGATCTGAAGCAAGCAAGCCGAGGTCTGCCCGAGTACCCGATAACTACTATTTCGGGTACTTCTGCAGTTCGACTTCAGACGGTTTTCAGCGGTTCGACCGGCCGTTCGTGCCATGCGTGGATCTCGTGGTCGGAGGGCTCCAGGTGTTCTGCGAACAAGGCGTTCCCCGTCACCAAGAAAGGCGGCCGAGCCCTAAGTGGTTCGACGTGGTGGCAGCTCAGCGCTACGTCTCGCATGTAGGTGCCGACGGTCTGCCCTACGGCTTGGGCTTCTGCCTGGACGTGGGCCAACTCGTCCTGGGTCATGCGGGAGCTAACCACCGAGCTGCGCTGCCGTTTTTCGGACTTCCGGCCTCGTTTCGGGGTGCCCCACTCGGAGGCGTCGTAGATGGCGCGGATCAGATCCGCTTCGTCAGATGTAGACATGGGCACATAGTGCCCTCCATCTATAACGCCCACTTCAGTACCTCGTCCTTGTCACACGTTCGGGCGGTGATCGGCCGCAGCGCCGCCCGCACTTCGTCGTAGTTGACCATGACCACCGGGGGCCGGCAGCTCCAGTAGCTCCTAGTTGATCTTCAAAGCTGTTGCTTTGTAACCGATGTCGAACTCTAAAGTGTGAGCACCAACGATGGAGTGAATCGTCGCATTGATTATTGACGCTGCGAAGTACGCCGGTTATGGTCCGAATGCTCGATTGATTGGGTGACCCACCGGGTTCATCAGGGCCGAGCGCATCTTCATGCGGGGTCCTTCCTTGTTCGGTGATTCGGTGTTGAACGCTGCCCGCAATCTGATGCCCGCCTTCCGTCGGCGCCGCCGGTTGGTGCCGCGTGGAGTCGCCGGCGTGGGGGTGTTGCTGCTGGCGTTGACGCTGGCGCTCACCGGACAAACCGGTGCGGTGCCGACCCATGCCGCGGCACCCTCGTCGAGGACGGTGGCGGCAGCTTCTGGTGGTACGGGTACCGGGGGCGCGTTCAACCCGTTGGCGACTCGGGTAGCGGACACACGCACCGGCGCCGGCGGCTACAGCACCCCGTTACCGGCGAATGCGTGGCGATCGTTCACGGTCGCCGGCGTCGGCGGAATCCCGGCCTCAGGGGTGGCATCGGTGGCGGTCACGATCACCGTGGTGGGTGCGCCGTCGGTCGGCAACCTCTCGGCCGCGCCGAATACGTCGCTGCCGGCGTCACCGGCGACGTTCCTGCTCTACAACACGGGCGAGACAGTTTCCAACACCGGCATTGTCGATGTCGGCACCGACGGCAAGATCGCGCTGAAAAGCAACTATGCGGTCGACGTGCTGATCGACGTGCAGGGATACTTCACCGTCGGCAACGGCGCCCCGGCGCCCGGCGGGTACGTTTCGGCGGGCAGTACCCGCATCGTGAACACCAACACAGGTGTGGGCGGGACCACCGGGCCGTTGGCGTCGAACAGCACGGCAACGTTCGCCGCGACCGGCGGCAGCACCGGCATCCCGGCCACCGCGACGGCGGTCTACGCCAACATCACCGTCTCCAACACCAGTACCAGCGGCAACTACATCACCCCCTTCGCGGCGGGGGCCACTCGGCCGTCGACGTCGATGAACTATCCCGGCGCGCCGACCGCCGGTACCGCGGACCCCACCGCGCTGGGCGCCACCATCGATCTGAACTCCTCCGGCCAGTTCAGCCTGTACGTCGGCGCCTCAGGCGGCGCCGGATCGGTACAGGTGATCATCGACGTGCAAGGCTATTTCGACGGCGAGCCGTCGACGTCCGGGTTCACCCCGATCAACGCCCGAATCTTCGACTCCCGGTCCCCGTCGGTGCCGCTGGCCGCTGGTGCGGTCACCACCGTTCAGGTCGGCGGAGTCGGCGGCATCCCCGCCGGGTCGAACTCGTTGGCCGGCGTGGCGATGAACGTGCAGGTGCTACCCGGAGCGGCCGGCGGCTACCTACGGATGTGGTCAGGTGACCAACCGGAACCAGGAACCAGCACCATCAACTTCGACAGCAACCGCGCCAGCAACCTCGCCCTGGTACAGCCCGCCGTCACCGACGGCACCACCAAGATCCGCAACAACTCCAGCACCGCGGTCAACTTCATCCTCGACGCCGAGGGGTACCTGACCAACCCATCGGTGTTGCCGCAGGCCTACGGCACCAACCCGACCGCATCAGGGTCACGCACCGCCGCGGCGATGATCTCCCACACCAGCACCGACCGCAGCGGGGCCCAGATCAACCCCACCAACGGGAACCTGCTGTACAGCCAGGCCCTGCTCAACCTGACCGGGATCGGCAACTCCACCTCGGTCGGGGTCCGGTACAACTCACTCAGCGACACCCGGCCCACCCTGAACAGCGGCCTGTTCGAAGCGTAGCTGTACCGCAACGGCGCCACCGGCGCGGTCACCTACACCGCACCCGACGGCGCCGGGTACGTGTTCACCCCGACCGGCAGCTCCTACACCGGCGGCACCAACGCCGCCGGCGCCGCGGCGACCCTATTCACCTACACCGGTCCGGCCGGGATCAACGCTTCGCTGGTGCGGGTGGGCGCCACCTACGGGCCGGGCACCGAATACGACCTGACCATGCACCCCGGCCAGAGCATGAACGTCTACGCCGACAACGGCTCCAACATCACCTTGAACTCCACGCAGGACGTCACCGGCACCAACCACATCAGCTACACCTACGCCAAAGGCGCGTTGACGACGATCACCGACACCCAGGGCCGCACCGTCACCTTCGCCTACACCAGCGGCAACAACACCACCCAGCCCTCCACGATCACCGACAACTCGTTGGGCCGCACCATCACCCTCACCTACGGCGCCACCTCCACCCCGGCGAACGGTGCGGTGACGAAGATCGTCGACGCCACCGGCGCGCAGACCCTGTTCAGCTACGACGGCACGTCGGGGAAGCTGACCTCGATCACCGACG
>CAXSEW010000527.1:0-3371 GCA_964236185.1 uncultured Nakamurella sp.
CGCCAAGCGGACAACAGGAGGGACCCCAACCGGCGGATGCGGCCGGGCAACGGGGTGGGGGCGTGTCGGGCTCCAGGGCACCGCAGGCCCACGGAACCTTCAGCAGAACTCATCGGGCAGGCGGTCAGATCCGTGGCCGCCACCGGTCAAAACCCTGGCCATCAGTGGTCAATTTCGTGGCCGCCTGTGGTCAGTTTTTCATGGCCGCCAACAGCCCACATCAGCAGATCCAACAGCCCCAAGAGGTCCGGATTATGCCGAGCTCAAAGATCCTTCAATCCGGCGACCAGGACCGATCCACCCCTACGCGGCATAATCCGGTGGTCGACGTACCGCACCAACTCACCGACACCGCGCTGTGCAAGGCCCACTGAATCGCCTGGCAAGTCCGGAGACCAGTTCTTGAGAGGATGGGGTCATGGGACGACCGTCGAACAATTATCCGCCCGAGCTGCGGGAACGTGCCGTACGGCTGGTGGCGGAGGTGCTTGGTGAGCATGCGTCGGAGTGGGCTGCGATCGAGTCGGTCGCAACGAAGCTGGGGATCGGCTCGGCGCAGACGTTGCACAACTGAACCACCCCGGCAAGTCCGGAGACTTCACTTTTTGAGAGGATGAAGTCATTGGCGGGCGATCAAGCAATTATCCGCCGGAGCTTCGGGAACGAAAGGTACGGATGGTGGCGGAGGTGCGGCCGGATCATCCGTCGGATTGGGCGGCGGTCGAGTCGGTAACTCAGAAACTTGGGATCGGCTCGGCGCAGACGCTGCAGATCTGGATCCGGAAGGCCGAGGTTGATTCCGGTAAGCGGCCGGGTGTTACGAGCGAGGAGTCGGCGGAGAACCGCCGACTGCGCGCCGAAAATCGTGAATTGAAGCGGGCGAACGAGATTCTGAAGGCGGCTCAACTTTCTTCACGGCGGAGCTGTGCGCCACGAGGCGCTTGGTTGATCGAGGAGGGTGAGAGACCTTCCCGCTAGGTCGTCGCAGCGGCCTGGTTGGAGCCTGGGGGCAGCCTGATCCGGGGAAACGCCGGTGAGGGTGGCAAGCGGCCCCGACGGAAGCGGGACGTACCAGAACTGCCAGAGGGTGCGGGTCCGTTCGGCGAGGTCAGAAGGTGCAACATTTGTGAACCAGTGTTCGACGCTCCATAACCGCGAAGCCGGCTCCAATCTGGTGGATATGGGCCGGTGTGCGGTGCGTGACCCGCCCGGTGGGCGGTCAAAACCGAAGCCGTTTAGTTCCGACGGTGGGGAGGCCACGGTGAATGCCTGCGGCGTAGCCGTGGCGATGCTGCCGGAGTAGAGCTGGGCGCCTCACTGACTGATCGATTGCTGGGTGAACGTGGGAACCGTCCCGTGATCGTTCGGTCTGGCCGGGACGTTCCCGATCAGGCCGGTAGGCCCGTTTCGGCTGACGATCACAGGGCGGGGCGGAGGCCTCGTAGTAGTCGCGGGTGTGACGACCCGCCGTGGGGTCCGGGAGAGCCGGACGCAGGGCGAAGGGGGCCAGCAAGTCGTGCAGGGCGGATACTGCGAAGGCCAGGAGGTTCGTTGGTGAATACCGGCGAGTCGCGTTCGGCATCTGTTGATGCTGAGGCGCGGGTACTGGGGATCCAGGCCAAGCTGCACCGGTGGGCTCGCGAGGATGCTGATCGCAAGTTCGACGATCTGTTCAATCTGGTGGCCGACCCCGGGTTCCTGCAGGTTGCCTGGGATCGGGTGCGGGGTAACAAGGGCGCGAAGACCGCCGGGGTGGACGGGGCCACCGCCTCGTCCATCATCGACCGGGTCGGGGTCGAGGACTTCCTCGACGGGTTGCGGGAGTCGTTACGAGACCGCAGCTTCCGGCCGGTCCCGGCACGGGAGCGGATGATCCCCAAACCGGGCGGGAAGGTCCGCCGGTTGGGTATCTCCACGATCATCGACCGGGTGGTCCAAGCGTCGTTGAAGTTGGTGTTGGAGCCGATTTTCGAGGCGGATTTCCTTCCATGTTCCTATGGATTCCGTCCCGGGCGCCGAGCCCATGACGCGGTCGCCGAGGTGTGGTACCTGACATCGAAGCCACGGAACTATGAGTGGATCGTGGAAGGTGACATCGCGGCGTGTTTCGACGAGATCTCGCATCCGGCGTTGATGAACCGGGTGCGGAAAAGAATCGCCGACCGTCGTGTCCTGGACCTGGTGAAGGCGTTCCTCATGGCCGGCGTCCTCGGTGAGGAGAGGGTTCTGCGGGAAACCACCGCCGGCACTACGCAGGGTTCGATTCTGTCTCCGCTGCTGAGCAACGTGGCCCTTTCGGTCCTGGATGATCATATTGCGGCTTCCCCAGGAGGACCGCGCAGCACTACGACGGAACGGGCGAAACGGCGTCGCCATGGTTTGCCCAACTATCGGCTGGTCCGGTATGCGGACGACTGGTGCCTGGTCATCAACGGCACCGAGGCTGACGCGCAGGCCCTCAAGGAGGGCATCGCTGAGGTCTTGTCCACGATGGGTCTACGCCTGTCGGTGGCCAAGACGCTGATCACCCACATCGATGACGGCGTGGACTTCCTCGGGTGGCGGATTCACCGCACCGCAAGCGGGGAACCAGCCGGACCTTCGTCTACACCTACCCGTCCAAGAAGGCCCTTCGGGCCGTGACGGCCAAGGTGAAGGCGATAGGTCGGCAGGTCGGGGTCAACCAACCACTGGATGAGCTCCTCCGGCGGCTCGCTCCGGCGCTTCGTGGTTGGTGCGCCTACTTCCGGTCCGGGTCATCGTCGGCGACGTTCTCCTACCTCAGCCACTATGTGTGGCAGACGGTGTGGAGATGGCTCCGACGTAAGCATCGCCGCTCGGGTTGGAAAGAACTGCGCCGCCAATACTGCTCTGGCGGCTGGTGGCCCACAGGTCAGAAGCTGGTGCTGTTCGACCCCGAAACGGTAGGCACTACCCGCTACCGCTACCGGGGCACGTTCATTCCCAGCCCCTGGCCGTCCACCGATCCAGTATCACCGCAGCAACTGACCACAACGGGACTTGTGGAGAGCCCGGTGCATTGAAAGGTGCACGCCGGGTTCGGGAAGCGGCCCGAGGAAACGAACCGGTCCTTGTGACCGGCACCGCGCCTCGGGCCGACTTCACCGACCGGCCACTTCGCTGATCGTTGAATTCATCGATCAGCACAAGTCGAGGTTCGAGGTCGAGCCGATGTGCGCCCAGCTGGCTGAGCTGGGATGCAAATTTGCCCCGTCGACATTCTACGAAGCCCGCGGCCGGGGCATGGCCGTTCCTGGGCTGTGAGGGTGTGGCGCGGGTGCTCTTTGGTTTATTTGTGGGGTGTTGTTCCGAGTGACCGGGCGAATCCTTCGGGGATGACCAGGTCGTCT
>CAXSEW010000528.1:0-3367 GCA_964236185.1 uncultured Nakamurella sp.
AAACAATCTTCTGCGGGCTCGGCGGCGGGGGCTTCGCCACCTACTACGACGCGGCCACCCGGACGGTCAGCTGCCTGGACTTCTTCGTCGCGGTACCCGGGCTCGACGGCACGGTGCCCGAGCCGCCCCGGGACATATCGGTGTTCTTCGGCACCGTGGCCATGCCCTATGCGGTCGGCGGATCGAGTGTCGCCGTGCCCGGGGTGCCGGCCGGCGCGGCCGAGTTGCACCGCCGCTTCGGTCTGCTGCCGTGGCGCGAGGTGGTGGCGCCGGCGCAGGCGTTGGCAGCGGACGGTGTGGAGTTCTCGGCGGCGCACGCCCAGCTGCTGCCGGAGATCGCCCCGGCCATGCTGCTCGGCGCGGGCAACGACATCTACTCGACCCCCGACGGCAGCGGCGGGCGCCGACTGCTCGGGGCGGGCGACACGATCCGCCACCCCGGGCTGGCGGACACGTTCGCGGCGCTCGCCGCCGGCGGTCCGGGGGAGCTGTCCACCGGCGATCTCGGCCGGGCGCTGGTGGAGGCGGTCCGTGCCGACGGTGGCGCATTGTCGTTGCAGGACATGGCCGCCTACCGGGTCACCGACCTGGCGCCGCGGCGGGTGGCTCTCGGCGCCGGCACGCTGCACGTGCGGGGCAATGACCTGGATTCGCTCGCCGACACGGCGGCGGCGCTGGATCTCGCGGCCGTGAAGCGGGGCGGCGCCGACCGGGCGCGCACCCTGGTGGACGCGCTGCGGGCCCCGGCCCGGCGGTCCGAGACGACCAGCGTCGTCGCCGTCGATCCGTGGGGTAATGCCTGCGCGGCAACGCATTCGCTCGGTCTCGGCTCGGGTGTCTGGGTCGGCGGCGTGCACGGGAACTCGATGCTCGGGGAAGGCGAACTGCTACGGGGAGCGTTGGTTCCGGGCACCCGCATGCAGTCGATGATGGTGCCCTCGGTGGTCGTCGGCCCCGACGGCGGTCTGCTGGTCGCGGGTGGCGCGGCCGGTGGCAGTCGGATCCGCCCGGCGCTGCTGCAGGTGCTCGCCGGCCTTCTCGGCCAGGGTCTGACGGCCGCCGAAGCCGTTGCGGCGCCACGGATGTCGGTGACCGAGGAGCTGGTGCACCTGGAGCCCGGATTCCCGGACGAGGTGATCGCGGCGCTGCGTGCGGACGGTGAGGAACTGGTCCTGTGGGACTCGCCGCGCCCGTACTTCGGCGGTGTCGCGGTCATCGCCGCCGACGGCCCGGCTGCCGACTTCCGGCGCGGTGGCATGGCTCTGACGCTGTAGCTCAGGCGGCGCCGACCGCGGCGCGCTGCAGACGGATGTCGCCGGACGTGGTCTTGACGGTGATCCGCAGCACCGGCGCATCGCCCTCCGGCGCGTCCGGGCTGACCTCGAAGTCGGTGGCGGTGGTGCCGCTCAACGTCGTCAGGTTCACCGCCGCCAACGAGCCGGGATGCACCCCGATGACCACGTCACCGGATACCGCGCTGACCTCCGCCGAACCGGCGGCGGCATCGGCCAGTTGGACGTCGCCGGAGACGCTGCGCGCACTGATGTTGCCGGTGACCGCGCCGATCTCGATGGTGCCGGAAGTGGTGTGGGCCAGAGCATCTGCGCCGACCGGGCCCACGTGGATGTCGCCGGAGGCGGTGCGCACGTCGAGATTGCCGCCGACGCCGGCGATCCGGACGTCACCGGATGCGGTCTGCACCAACGACTTGCCCAGCACCTGGTCCAGGGTGACGGTGCCCGAGGCGGTCCGGACGTCGACCAGCGCGGCCGGCCCGGTGGTGCTGATGTCACTGGATTGCGACTTCACCCGCACGCTCGACCCGTTGGGGGCGGTGACGGTGACGGTGAAGGAGGAGCGCCAGCCGCCCCGGGCACTATCGGTGTCGATTTCGACCGTTCCGCCGGATTCGTTGGTGCGGTGCTCGACACGCGCCGCGGCGGCGACATCATCGGCGGTGGACGGCTCGTCTCCGCCCAGGCCGAACTGGCGCATGCGGTTCAGGGCGCGCCCGCCGCCGAACGAGGAGAGCATGTCGTCCAGGAAACCGAGCGGGTGGCCGGCCACCGGGGTGATGTCGACCGTGGTGGTGGTGGTGTCGGTGAGCACGACGCGGATCTCACCCGCTGCGTTGCGGATGTCGAGGGTGACCGGGGAGGGGGTCAGAAAGGTGTGCATGGGATGTCCTTCGTCAGCAGGTGGGGTAGCGGGGAGGAGGGTGGTCAGCTCTTGATGAAGCCGGTGACGGTGCGCCCGTCGCCGCCCTGGCCGTGGCGGCCGCGGTCCCGCTTGCCCATGCCCGGTGGCACCGCCGTTCGCACCGAGTCCGACACCGCGCGGGAGATGTAGGTGTTGAGCGAGACGCCCTGCTCCGACGCCGCCTGCTCGGCCTGCGACTTGAGGTCGTTGAACAGCCGGACGGTGGTGCGGGACAGCTCGCCGCCGGCCTCCTGCATGGCCCGTCGCAGGTCCTCGGGATGCAGCTGCTGTGCGCCGGCCTCGCCGGCTGCACTGTCGCCGTCCCGGCGGGACACGGTCACATTGAGGTCGCGGCCGTCCAGCTTCACCTCGACGACGTGGTGGTCCAGCGCCTGGGTGACTTCGGCGGCCAGGTCGGACAGTGCGTTCATGATGGCCAGCCGACCGGCCGGTTCGATGGCGGCGCCCAGCAGGGCGGCGGCGCGACGGACTTCCTCGTCGCCGATGGCAGCGGCCGCGAGCAGATCCTCGCGGAGATTGCGGATGTACGGGTTCAGGTCCATGACGCCACAGTAGCACCAAAGTGACACCACCGGTGACGTCAAATCGCGAATGAGTGGTGTCAGTTCTAGGATGGGCGGATGACCACAGTGCAAGTGCCCATTTCGGTGATCCAGCTGATCGCCCGCACCGAGTTCCTGCCGCCGGTCGGCGTTCCGTTTGCTTCCGATGCCACCGGAGGACAGGCGCTGGCCGAGTTCGCCGGCCGGGCCTGCTACCAGTCGTGGGACCGGCCGAACCCGTCGACGGCGACCAACAGGGGCTACCTCGACCACATCCTGCAGGTCGGGCACCTGTCGGTGCTCGAGCACAGCACCGCCACCTTCTACCTGACCGGCCTGTCCCGAGCGGTCGCCCACGAGATCATCCGGCACCGCCACTTCTCCTACTCGGAGCTGTCGTCGCGCTACGTCGCCGACGACGATGCGTTCGTCGAGCCCGCCGCGGTGGCGGCCGATCCCGTGCTGCACGAGAAGTTCACCGCCGCGACGACGGCTGCGTTCGGCGCGCACGCCGACCTGCTGGCCGCCCTCGAGTCCGCCGCCGAGCATGCACCGGACGGCACCCTGGCCCGCAAGCAGGCCCGCGCTCTTGCGGCCGGACTGCT
>CAXSEW010000529.1:0-3350 GCA_964236185.1 uncultured Nakamurella sp.
TCGACCGCCTCGTCGAGAACGGCTGGGTCCGCCGCGAGCAGGGACCCGGACGCGCCCTGCGGTTGCAGTCCACCGAGGCCGGCCGTGCCGCCGAACGTAAAGTCGCCACAGCCCGGGAAGCGGCCGTCACCCAGCTGCTCGCCGCGTTGCCCGCCCAGGACGTCCACCAGATGGCCGCCTTGGTCGAGCCCCTGCTGATCTCACGCACGCCCAGCGTTGAGCACACCCGCCGCACCTGCAGACTCTGCGACCGGACCGTCTGTGAACCGTGCCCCGCCGAGACACGACGCTCACCAGATTCGGCCCCGATGACGGAAGAACCGACCCGTCCTTTTGACACCCATGGCGCTGGTCAGCGCGATCGACGCTTGATGTAAACAAATTGTTGTAGTTGCGGCCGGACACCGCCCACCCAACTCACACCCACCGGCCGACGACACCTGCAGGCCGCCAGCACCGCCGTCCGCGGCGTGCAGCGTCCGAATGCTCACCCCGCTGACCGACGCCCCCAGCGCCGAATCCGTGACGACCTCGCCGCCTGCACAGTCGCGCTCGGACAGTGTCTGGTAGCGGTTCGGTGCGCCGCGTCTGTCGCGAAGGTGCTCATGCTGTCGCGACGTCAACCTTGACGGGTCACAGCTCGGTGCCCATGTAGATCCAGTACTGCCGGAGGTGCTCGGGGACCTCGCTCTCGGTGTAGGCCGCCACGGTCTCGAAGCCGTGGGCTTGGTAGACGGCGTGGGCGCCCGACCAGGACCGGGGGCTCTCCAGCAGGACACGTGCGTAGCCGATGTCGCGCGCGGCCTGGACGGCGGCGGCGAACAGCGTCCCGCCCAGGCCCCTCCGGCGGTGGCTGTCACGGACGTACATCCGCCGGATCTGGGCCGTGTCGTCTCTGATCGGGGTGAGGAAGATCATGCCAATGAGGTCCGCATCATCGGCGGCCAGGAACAAGGCGCCACGCGGCGGCAGGTAGATCTCCAGCTCAGCGAGGTCACTGGCAATCATCGCCTCGACATCCAGGCGGATGCCGAACTCGGCCTCGAGCTGGCTGTTGACCCAGCCGAAGTACTCGGTCTCCAGGTCTTGGACCTGGCCCTGCACGGAGCGGTCGACCACACGCCGTTGTACGACGACGCCCACGGAGCCTCCTGATCACGAACTCATACCTGCGGACGAGTGATCATTGCACTGCGCCCAGCAAAGTATGTCGGACGTCCCGGTAGCCGACCGCCTAGCGGGACCTTGGCAGGTCAGCTGGGGTGAGCGCGCAGGGGTGTCCGAGAAGCCCCGCCCGCGAAAAAGCCCGGTGATGGGGTGTCATGCGGTCATAACTGCTGCTGTCCCACTTCCGCCGTCCAGAGTGTGGTCGGCCCGGATGGATCGGCGAGTGGAGCGGGCCCGATCAGCCGGGTTCACCAGCATTGAGATCCCCGAGTTCGGCGAGGCCGGCGTGTTGATGTGGCGGGCCGAGCTGGCCCCGTCGGGCGCGGCATCGCTTGCCGCGTGGGGCGCGGCGAAGCCGACCCGCCGGCGGTGGCTGCTCCGTCTCCGGCGTTGGACCGGAACAACCGTGTTCGCCCCGCACGTCGGGCTGGGCACGCTGGGGGAGCATCACTGGGGCGAAATTGCCGCCGTTGTGCTCTGCGGGATCGTCGGGTTCTGATCGGGGCGTCCGTGGGTTGGGCGGGATGGTGGCTGTTCCTGTTGATCGGGCGCCGTCGGATCGTCGGCCGACCCGTGAACGTCACCGACCCGGAGGTCATGGCACTGGTGGTTTCGTTGAGTGAAACCGGCCGCCGAGCTGCGGGCCTGGATTTCCGGATCCCGGCCTGGACGTCGCATGGACCGCTAAGGAACTCACCTACCAGCTTGTCGACCAGAAACTCACCGGCAACGAGTTCACGCAGCTGCGCTACCAGGCCGAGATGCTTGACCACGCCGTCAGCCAAGCAATCCGCGCGCAATCGGCCCTGGACACCGTCACTGAGGTGGTGCGATCTGATCGCGGTACCTCCCCGCGGGTGGTGGCCGCCACCGACCAGGTGGCCGCCACCACCGCACGCCTCACCGCTCACGTGGCCGCGATGAACGAAATCTCCGACCAGCTCCGAACCATTCGCCGGTCATGGCCTGTCGCCAACTGACTTGTGTCCTGAGAACCGTCAGATCCAACAGGAGCCGAACGATGTGGAAACTGACCCGCCGGCGCACGCGCGTCACTCGGGTCGCCGCCATCCCTGAGTTCGACTTGCCCCTCATCACGGCCCTGATCTGTGACTTGTCGGATTATGTGGCGGGTTCTGTTCGAATTAAGTGGCGGGTCAAGCGCCCACGACGAGGACCTCACGGGCGGGCTCGATGGCATCCGGGGTGATGGTGTCGAGGTGGTTGATGGTCATGATGCGGGCGACTTGGCTCATGAGGCGTTCGATCAGTCGGAAGTTGCCGCCGGTGATGCGGACGATGGTGACGACGGATTCGGCGTCTGCTGGGCGGTGCGGGTCGTAGGTGAGGCCGAGTTCCTGCCAGTACCGGGCCAGCACCTGGGGGATGTCGGTGGAGTCCAGCGGCCGGTACTGGTGCGCGAATCCGACTCGGCTGTAGAGCTGCGGGTACCGGGCCAGGCGTCGCTCGAATCCGGGCATGCCGATGAGAACTGTGCCGACGTCGCCGGTGTCGAAGTAGTCGCGGACTAGCTCGAGTCCGGCGGTCTTCAAGCGGTCAGCCTCATCGATGATCAAGAGTTCTAGGCCGAGTACTGGTGCGCGGGACAGCTCGAGGTTGACGTCCGGGCGCAGAGTCCGGGCGATGTCGCCGTTCAAAGCCAAGCACCGATTGAGCAGCCGGTTCTCGAGCTCCAGGAGGGTGGTGGTGACTCCGGGGGTGAGCATTGCGGTGCGGCTGGCCATGAGCGCTGGAGGCAGGACGGCGCTGCGCATGAACCGGTCGGTGGCCCACCGGTCGTAGTCGTCGGCCGCGGCGTAGGTGCGCGCGGACAGTGTTTTGCCGATGCCGGGGGCGCCGTAGCAGGCGCCGATGTAGCGGTGGCGGCGGACGGCGTCGGCGAACTCGGCGAACCGTCGGTGTTGCCGAGTGGGCAGGAAAGGCGTGAGCCGGCGCGGCGGCCGCTCATCGGACACAGCTGCCGGCTCGGTCATCAGGAAACCTCTCCGTTGGTCATTGATCGTCTGCGGCATAGAGCTTGAGGCGGGTCTTGGTCGTCGGCTGATCGTCGGCGGGCGGGGCGTCGGGGCGCGGGATAGTGGCGGCGCCGGTGGGGACGACTTCCCGGACGGGATGGGTGAGGGCGTCGACCAGGCTGCGGCGGTTGGTCAGCTCGGAGTGCA
>CAXSEW010000530.1:0-3343 GCA_964236185.1 uncultured Nakamurella sp.
GACGGTCACCTCACCGGTGGTCAACGCCACGGCGACCTGCTCCACCGTCTGCTCCTGCGCATCGGCGTAGTCGTGCAAGCGGTCGAGCGCGGTGGCATTGTCGATGGCCAGTCCGAGGTTCAGCATGCCCAGCGCGATCCAGATCTCGGACCGGCTCGACGCGGGCCGGCTGTCCGGCCCTGCCGGGGGCGCCGTCAGCGCCACCAGCCCCGAGTGCGCCATCAGCATGGCCCCGACCACGTCGGCCGCCTCCTCCAGATCGGCCAGCAGCGCCGGGGTGATCGGCGGCTCCGGGATGTCGTAGTAGAAGTCGACGGCGGCGATGCCGCCCAGCCCGTGCCCCACCGGCGAAGACACCACCGACCGGAACGGCGTGTGGATCACCAGCTCAGCGTGGAACGCCGGCCAGCACGTACTGAGCACCTCTTCGGTGGCGATGACCCACCCGCCCGCGCCGTGGGCAGCAAGACAGGGTCCCTCGCCGACGGTGAACTGCAGTCGCTCGGCCACCGCGGACGCCTCACTGCTGGAACCCAGCGGCACCCGGTGGCTACCGTCACCGAACACGCTGACGCTGACCGCGCTGACCGGCAGCGCCTCGGCGCACGCCTTGATCAACCGCATCGGCAGCAGCTCCGGACCCCTGAGGTCCGGATAGTTGCCGCTCAACGACAACCGGGTGATCTTCGACGCCACATCCATGCCTAGCTCCATACCCTCCGCTGCCCGAAACGACGCCTTCCCGGCGCGACCTCGGCAGCGGCAGATCTCGGCAGCGGGCATATCTCGGCGGCCGGCACCCGTCAGACCGGGTGCAGTGCGATGACCGGGATGACGCGGTCGGTCTTGGCCTCGTAGTCGGCGAATCCGGGGTACAGCTCGGCCTGCTTCGCGTACATCCGGTCCCGTTCCTCGCCGACCAATTCCTCCGCGTGCGCCACGATGGTCCGGGTGCCGACCTCGATGATCACCGACGGATGGACCTTGACGTTGTGGTACCAGTCGGGGTTGGTCGGCGCGCCGGCCTTGGAGGCGAACACCAGGTAACGGTCGCCGTCAGCCAGGTACATCATCGGATTCACCCGCTCCTGGCCCGACTTCGCGCCGGTGGAGTGCAGCAGCAGCAGCGGCGCTCCGGCGAAGTTGCCGCCGACCTGGCCGTGATTGGTGCGGAATTCCTCGATGATCTGGGTGTTCCAGTCGGACATGTTGCCTCCAGCGACGAAGCGGCCGGGTAGCTGTGCGGCGGCATCGGGTCGAGCCGGACGTACCCGCTGAGGCCATCATGCCCGCGCACGACCGTCGGGGACCAGTGCAATGATCGACGCACGCCGGCACGATCCCGTTTCCTGCAGTCCCCGTGAAGGAGAGCCGCCTGCCATGGCAGACCTGACCAGCTTGGTGTTGCCCGACAACCTGAAACCGTCCGACGGCCGGTTCGGCTGCGGTCCGTCGAAGGTCCGACCGGCGGCGTTGGCCGCACTGGCCGCCTCCGGCGCGAGCGTGATGGGCACCTCGCACCGCCAGTCGGGTGTGAAGACGCTGGTCCACCGGGTCCGGGCGGGCATGTCCACGCTGTTCTCACTACCCGAGGGCTACGAGGTGATCCTCGGCAACGGCGGCACCACCGCGTTCTGGGACGCGGCTGCGTTGGGCCTGGTGCGGGACCGTTCGCAGCACCTGGCGTTCGGCGAGTTTTCCGCGAAGTTCGCCGCCGTCACCAAGGGCGCCCCGTTCCTGGCCGACCCCACCGTGATCAAGGCCGACGTCGGCGACGCGCCGGAGCCGGTGTTCCAGGAGGACGTCGACGCCTACGCCTGGGCGCACAACGAAACGTCCACCGGCGTCGCCGTGCCGGTCACCAGGCCGAGCGGCGCGACCGACGACCAACTGGTGCTGGTCGATGCCACCTCGGGTGCGGGTGGACTGCCCGTGGACATCGCCCAGACGGACGTCTACTACTTCGCCCCGCAAAAGGTATTCGCCTCCGACGGCGGCCTGTGGATCGCGCTTGCCTCCCCCGCCGCGCTGGGCCGGATCGCCGAGATCGCCGGCACCGACCGGTGGATCCCGGAGTTCCTGTCCATCGCCACCGCGCTGGACAACAGCACCAAGGACCAGACCCTCAACACCCCCGCGGTCGCAACACTCTTCCTGCTGGCCGACCAACTCGACTGGCTGAACGGCCAGGGCGGGCTGGATTGGGCCGTCAGCCGTACGGCTGACTCCTCCGGCCGGCTCTACGACTGGGCCGAGCAGTCGTCGTTCGCCACGCCGTTCGTGGTGCGTCCCGAGCTCCGGTCGCAGGTCGTCGGCACCATCGACTTCGACGACGCGGTGGATGCTGCAGCGGTCGCGAAGGTGTTGCGCGCCAACGGCATCGTCGATACCGAGCCCTACCGCAAACTAGGCCGCAACCAGCTGCGCGTCGGCATGTTCCCGGCCGTCGAACCCGACGACGTATCGGCGCTGACCGCCTGCATCGACCACATCGTCGGCAAGCTCTGAGCTTGTCCCATTCGCATTGCGGTACAACGAATCTAAAGTATTTCGAGAACTGCTTCGGGTGAGTCCCGACAGACGTCTCGGTAGCACAGAATGTGCTACCGTGTGCTATGGAAACGGTCGGGGTGCGGGAGCTGCGGCAGAACGCCAGTGTGCTGCTGGCAAGAGTCGCGGCCTCCGGTGAGAGCATCGAGATCACCAGCCATGGTCGCCCGGTCGCCCGGCTGATTCCGATTGGCCAACGGGAGCGATCCACCCGGCAGGAACTCATCCATTCAGGTCTACTGCGCCCCGGCCGAGGTGATCCGCTGGCCGTCATTCCGGTCGAGGTTCCGTCCGGATCGGCCTCGACCGACGAGTTGCTCGCCGAACTCCGCGACGATCGGTGATCTATTTCGATATCTCCGGGTTGGCCAAACTGGTTGTCGTCGAGGCGGAATCAGCTTCGCTTCGGGCGTGGATCGCACAGCGCCCCGGCCGGTCTCTCGTCACGAACGTCATTGGGGCCGTCGAACTCCAGCGTTTGTCCGCACGGTCGAGTCAACAAGCGCTAGCAACTGCGGTGACCCTGCTCGGTCGCATCGATTTGCTCGATCTCACCCCGGCCGTGCTCGCGCTGGCGGGACAATTGCCGCCGCCCGAGGTGCGGACGCTGGATGCGCTGCACATTGCCTCCGCCGCTCAGTTGGCTGATCTGGAAGTCCTGATCACCTACGACAGCCGGATGGCCCGAGCCGCGGTCGGCTACGGGCTTCCCGTCGAGTCCCCGGGTCGGTGACTCCCCTGTCGGTGCCGGCACTCGCCGCCTCGCTCAGCGCGGACCCGACACCTGGATGTG
>CAXSEW010000531.1:0-3320 GCA_964236185.1 uncultured Nakamurella sp.
GTACCCGGCTCGGGCGTCTGCACGAAGACGATGTCGCCCAGCGAGTTCTGCGCGTAATCGGTGATTCCGATGCGCACCGTGTCCTCGCCGGAACTGCGGATCCATTCGTGGTCCGAGCTGTAGTGGAGGTCCTGGGGGATCACGGGTATCGCCTCTCGTCCGATGTGTCCGGGGGTGGCGCGGCGCGAAATGGTCGGCTACCGGATCACCCCCCGGCCGGGCGAGCGTAGAGGGGTGTGCGGGCGGCCCGCAAGGCGTCGATGACGATGGACGGGGACTGCGTGGTGATCATCGTTCCACCCGCCCGCCGGACGGTGTCCAGCACGCCGCCGGGAATGGCCAGCGCGGCCGCCAACGTCGGGGGATCGCCGATGGCGAGCAGGTCGTACGGCGCAGTCAACGGGGTGCCGTCCAGGCTGACCGTGCCACCGGACCCGCTGAACGCGGAGTCCACCCCCACCCGGACGGCCCCGAACTGGAACGCCTCGGCGCCGGCGTTGCGCAGTTCCTCCAACGCGTCCAGCAGTAGCTCCGGCGGCACCCGGTGCGCAGGGTCGTCGATCACGACGCGCACGCCCGCGCCGGTCGCCGGGACGGAGCCGGTCAGGATGCCCAGCGCCTCGGCCTGCCGCTGCGCCTCGGACAACGCTTCGGCGGAGGACGCACCGCTGTTACGCAGCCGAGCCAGGGTGTCCTGCAGCTCTGCGATGTCCTTGTCGAGGTCGTCCTCGCGGCGCTGCAGTCCGTCCAGGATCTGCACCAGGTCGTCGGGCCGGGCGGAGGACAACGTGTCCCCCGCCGCCGTCCGCCGGACCTGGATGACGCCGGCAAAACCCAGCACCGCGCACAGCGCCGCCACCGCAACCTTGGACAGCGTCCGCCGGGACCGCGGCTGGGCGGTCATGCCTTGAACACGTGACGGCGGATGGCCGCGGCATTGCCGAAGATGCGGATGCCCAGCACCACCACCACCGCGGTGGACAGTTGCGAGCCGACCCCCAGCTGATCGCCCAGGAACACGATGAATGCCGCCACCAGCACGTTGGCGACGAACGAGATGACGAACACCTTGGCGTCGAAGATGTTGGCCAGGCTGGCGCGGACACCGCCGAACACCGCATCCAGCGCCGCTACCACCGCGATCGGCAGGTAGGGGCCCAGCCAGTCGGGCACCGTCGGGTGCAGGAACAGCCCGACTGCGACGCCGATCACCAGGGCCAGGGCCGCGTACACGTGGGTTCCTCCTTTGCGGTCCAGCAGAGACCTGCTGCGGTCGTTCGTCGGGGCGGGTTCGAGACCGGTGCCGGACGTCGACCACGGGGTGCGCCCGGCGGCCGATCCGCAGGCGAACTCTACGACCGCAATTGAAGTCTCAGCGTGAGGTGACGACCGGCGGTGTCGAGGTCACCGCGGTGAACGGCAGAGCGGTGAGCGCGGTCGGCACGCCGGACGACCTGGAAGCGCTGGGGATCGGCGAGGCGTACTGCAGGTCCGGCGCGCCGGCCGGCGGCAAGGTGACCGCGGTCTGCGCGGTGATGTCGAAGCGGATCCCGTAGAGCGACACGAACGTCTGGAACCGACCGAATCCGACCGTGCCGACGAACTTGACGTGCAGCGTCGACGGTTCACCGACGGCCTGGATGCTGACCGGGAAGAACACCGGCCGGTTGTCGACCAGGATCGCGCTGCCGGCCTGGCGGATTGCCGACGTCGCCCGCAGCCGGACGCCGCCGATGGAGATGGCCTCCGCCCCGGCGGACCAGAGCCCGTTCACCAACAGCTGGATGTCCCGATCGAGGATCACCCCGGCGCCGGAACTCCTTGTCGACCCGTCGAGAACGACGGTCAGGCCCGGTCCGGACACTTCTGTCTGGGCGCCGAGCACCTCCAGCCGACTCACCGTCGCCAATGGGCCGCCGGCGCCGAGGGAGGCCTGTGCGGACCGCACCGCGGCGGCCAGTTGCGACTGCTCCGCGGCCAGCGCGGCCTGCCTGGTCTGCGCGGTGTCGATGTCTCGCAGCAGCGACCGTCGCGCTTGTTCGGCACCGGCGGCGCGGTCCTTCGTGCTGGTCAGCGCGACGCCCAGGACCAGTCCGACGATCACCAGTCCGGCGACCAGGTAGGCGATGGCCCGGGCCCGCGGGGAACGTCCGGCGGCGCCGACCGCTCCCGGGCCGGCCGTCGCCGCGCGGCGATCGGCGGCGGCCTGGTACCCGGGGTCCAGGTGATCGCTGACCAGCGACTCCAACAGCGGCAACGGATGGCGCAGCGCGGGGGCGGGACGGCCGGCATCGTCCACCGGCCGCCGATGGTCGTCCGGCCCGGGCTGCGGACGACCCGGCCCGGCGCTTCCCGGCCCGTCCGGGTCCGTGGAGGGCTGATCCGGCATTGCCCACCTCCTGGTCGCGCCCAGCCTAGAGCGCCGGCGCGTCCGCATCCGATTCCAGCAGGAGCAGCAGGCCGTACGCCGCAACCGTGGTGCCATCGACGATGGTGCCGTCCACGATCATCGACCGCAGCTGCGCTCGGGTGAATGCACCCTGCACCATGTCCATCTCGGAGTCCTCCCGGTCGTGGGCGCCGACATGGAGATCGGTGGCGTAGTAGACGCCGAAACCCTGCGAGCAGAACCCGGGCGCCTCGTGCAGGTTGCCCAGCAGCGTCCACTGCCCGGCGGTCAGGCCGGTCTCCTCCTGCAGCTCCGCCTGCGCGAGCTCCAGCATGCTTCCGGACTTCCCGGGTGGCCACCCGCCCATCGGAAACTCCCACGACCGGCGCGCGATCGGATAGCGGAACTGCTCGACCAGGTGAAGCTGACCGTCCTGCTCGGCGATCACGATCGAGAAATCCTGCTTGTCCACCACCCCGTACGTCCCGGAGCTGCCGTCGCGGCGCCGGAAGCGGTCCTCGCGTACCCGCATCCACGGATTCTGGTACACGGTGCTGGTGGACTCCGGCCACATGTCCGGTGTCGGCCCGGCGGGTTCCGTCATCGATCGGTCAGGACGGTGCCGTCGGCGATGGTCCCGGGCGACCCGTCCGCCGGCACCTCGACGGATCCGAGCACCGTGACCTGTCGGCCGAAGGTCCAGTCACCGTGCACGGTGAGCTGGTCGGCGTCGACCAGCGATGGCGGACCGTCGGGGAACCGGGCGTCGAAGTCGGCCAGCAGCTTGTACGGCTTGTCCAGCTCGACCAGCGGTGCGGCCGTGCGCGATGCCGCCAGCCGGACCTCCGAGCGGTCGGTCAGCAGGTAGGCGTCCGAACGCAGCACCAGTAGGTCACTGGTGGCCTTGACCGGCAGGAACCGGGTCCGCTCC